>NZ_FTOO01000009.1 GCF_900156755.1 Alicyclobacillus vulcanalis | reverse complement strand
CAATCCAAGCGTCTATCCTGTACTCCATTTGGGGTCGCATGGACTTGTGGGTTTGGTGGTCTCGTGTGTTTAGTTTTCAAGGAGCGTTCCCGCGCTCTCGCGCGGTCTTTCGCGCCGCCTCGCGGGCGGCGAGAATGATACTATCACCCTCCCGGGCCCTGTGTCAAGACGGATCGCGAAAAATTGTTGAGCGTGTGTGATAGGGTCACCGTGAGATTCCTCAGCTCGGAAGGGAAAAAGGGGGTGACTCATCGAAATCGCGGACGTCACCCGCCACACGCCCTTCCGGATACGCTCAAGCGTCACATCGTGACGCGCTATGCCTCGGACAGGTATGAACGCTCAAACGATCCTCACTTCTCACCGAACTCTTGGCCGAACGAGAAGGCACCGTCTTTAGCGTCTCCACCGTCCCCCACATCCTTCGGGATCCTGGTTTCCCTCCTGCCCGCAAGCATCGTCCGCCCAAACGCCATCGTACCCGTCCTCGCGAGACGCGGGCCGGGCTGCTCTGGCAGACGGACGCGAGCGCCTTCGACCGGGGTTAGAGGGACGTGGTCCTCGTCGGACGCTACACCCTTCCGTCGATGACGCGACGGGCCAGGTCGTCGGCGCCTCCTTTCGTCCCACCGAGTGTCTCGAAGGCTATTGGGCGGTTTTCCGCGCCAGGACGTCTCCTTCTACGGGATTCCCGTCCGCCTCTACGTCGGCAAGGCCAGACGTATGGCGTGGCGCCCGGACAGCCTCCGCTTCAGCGCGCACCACGCTCGCCGGTGGACATTTGTGTGACGTCAAAGGGCGAACTGTGGCTCAAGGATGACCACCCGTTCTACCGCCTCGAATGCTGCACGAAACCTCAGCCCAACAAGAAGCCGGAAGACGCATCACCCGCATCTCCCCGCGCACTTCATATCACCTGCAGATCGCCCTTGGCGTCGCAGGCAGCGAGGGTACACTGGAACGCGCCAAGCGGAAGGTCATCCGTCTGAATGGAGTTTTACTCATGGAGATTGACGAGAAGTGGGAGTCGGGGCACAAATACCTCGACTTGAAGGACGACTTCGTGTGGCGGGAAAAGAGCGGAAACAGACACATCAGGGCTCAATGATCAGCAAGACAAGTTGACATCATCTATACCAGACCAGGATGCGAACTCACACCGCATGTATGACTTAATTCTTAAAAGGGTTGCATCATTCCAGTTCTGCAACCACATCAATATAATTTCATATGCGAAACAAGGTATAAATCTATCCAACTTCTCTTTTCACAGTCGACGCTGAAGACTATCCAGATCATCTGGTTGACCAACGACGTGAACTATGAACAGGAAATTAAAGTACAGCTGAAGACACGTCTGACTCATTCGTTTTACATTTCGGATCTTCGCTGAAGATCTCAAAGGGCGTCCTCGAAAATAGATGCGATTTTCGTGTATCGCAATAGAAAAAGGTCTTGAGAAGAACCATATTAGATAGATAGATAGAAATAGATGTACATAAACCCAAAATAATATCAAAGAAACTGAGGTCGCTCGGCGTTATCAAGTCGACAACCAAAATAACGATCCCCGTAATGGAACATGTCATTGGCAAGAGAACAGCCTGCCATGAATATTTTCCTTGTAGTTTGGCTTGGGCCAAGATAGTCACTCTCTATTCTAAAAATGGATACAAGGGAGTCTCAGGGTAAGCCCGGTGAACGCGTTCACGCCACCTCTGCTTTAGGCGTTTGCCCTCACCATACGACTCCGCTCACCGTAGGATATCTCAGCCTTGGCAGGCGCTATCATCGGGATACAGCCTTATCTCCGCGCCTGCTGAGGCTTTGTCTGTTTCCTGCTCGGTCCACGAACGTCCTCAACGAACATCGATGCCCGAAAAATCCCCAGATGCAAACTGCCGAAGCCAAGCGCGATCCTGATCGGACAGCTTGGCGTTCGCGAGCAGGTCGGGTCGATATCGCCACGTGCGGTACAGCGCATGTCTTCTGCGCCACATCTCAATCTTCTGATGATGGCCGGACAGGAGCGTCTCCGGCACCCGCATACCGCGGAACTCGGCAGGCCGCGTGAACTGTGGATACTCGAGCAATCCGGAGGAATGCGACTCGTCTTCTGCAGATGCGCGATTTCCCAACACCCCGGGCAGAAGTCGCGCGACGGCGTCGATCACGGCCATCGCCGCAATCTCCCCGCCTGTCAAGACAAAATCCCCAAGCGATAATTCTTCGGTCGCAAGCCCCTGCCGCACGCGATCATCGAAGCCCTCATAGTGGCCGCACAAAAGCACGAGGCGCTGGCTTCTGGCATACTCCTCCGCCACCGCCTGGTTGAAGCGCCGCCCCGCTGGACTCAAAAGGATCACCCGCTCGTCAGGAGGCCCGGCGGGGCCCACACGCGCGCGCAAATCGTCCATCGCCGCGAAGATCGGGTCGGGCTTGAGCAGCATACCTGCCCCACCGCCGTAGGGCGTGTCATCCACCGTCCGATGCCGATCCGTCGCATAGGCCCGAAAATCGACGAGATCGACCGTCAAGGCACCCGCCTCCTGAGCGCGTTTCAGCATGCTCTCCCCAAGGACGCCCGTGAACATCCCTGGGAAAAGCGTCATCACCACCACATGGAGCGGCACGTCACTCGTCCTCCTCGCCGTCCCGGAGGCCCGGCAGAAGATGCACGGTCATGCGGCCTGCGTCGAGATCGACAGAGAGGATGACGTCTCGGATGGCAGGGAGCAAGAGATCGGGCTGGCCGGGCTTTTTCACGACGTACACATCGTTGGCACCGGGTGTCAAAACTTCGGCCAACACGCCGAGGGGCTCTCCCTGGTCGGAGACAACATCCAACCCAATCAGCTGATGATAATAATAGGCGCCCTCAGGCAGCGGATGGAGCATGTCCTCCGGCACGCAAAGTTCGTACCCACGCCAGCCTTCGACGTCCTCGATGGCGTGATACCCCTCGAACCCCACGATCCACACATTCTGATGTTGCCTCCCGCTGCGCACCTCCAGCACAGCGACGGGTTCTGCCCCAGGCGGGCGCAGCCACAGACGGGATCCCGGCGCAAAGCGCTCTTCCGGAAAATCCGTCCGCGGATACACGCGCACCTCTCCACGCAGCCCGTGCGGCTTGGTGACCACGCCCACGGTGTAGTACGCCGTCACTCTTCAATCCGCTGCCCATTTTGGCGGAGTTCGACGACGATCCCGTCCTTCACGATAATCTCCGCTCCGAGCAACACCTTGGTCCAGTCGTCACCCGGCTTGACGTCGACCACCGTTTCAACGGTCATGTTCTGAATCTCGGTGCCGAGTTCCAGCTGCTGAATTTGCTGCATCTGGCGGAACAACTCTTCGCGTCGCTGCTCTCGCACGCGGCGCTCATTCTCCAGCTGCTGCCTCACCTGCTGGGCGATCTCGCCGCCCTGCGCCATGGCCTGTTCGATGGCGATTTTCCCCTGCTGCTCGAGTTGATCGAGCTCGTTTTGAATCTGGTCAATTTGCCGTCGCTGCTCGGCGATGATCTGCTGTTTGGCTGCCTCCGTCAAGATGAACTTGACAGCCACCGGTTGGCGAATTTTCATCACGATCTCCCCGCATCCTCATTGAAACTGCTTTCCTGCGATCCGATAAGGACGTGCACGCGCCGGCCCTGGCGATGTGCCGCCGCGCCAACCACGCTCCGCACCGCATGGGCGATGCGTCCCTGCCGCCCGATCACGCGACCCATATCGTCTGGATGCACTGTGACACGGTATGTGGTCACATCCCCTTCCTGGTGTGCTTCCACATGAACATCTTCGGGGTGCGTGACGAGCGAGCGGAATAGGAACTCCACCAATTCCTGCACGGATCGATCACTCCGAAGGGCGGCCTTCGGCCGCCCATAAATTCCTCGCTACCTTACTTCTTTTGAAACTTCTCCTCGTGGAACTTCTTCAGAATGCCCTGAAGATGAAGCAGGTAGCGGACGCGATCCGACGGCTGAGCCCCGGTGCGCAACCAATGCAGCGCCCGCTCCTCGTCGATTTGGATTTGAGCCGGATCGGTCAACGGATTGTACGTGCCGATCTCCTCGACGAACCGGCCGTCGCGCGGCGAGCGGGCCTCAGCCACCACCACGCGATAGAACGGCCGTTTCTTGGCTCCCATTCTCTTCAAACGAATTCTCAGCGCCATGCCCCAATCAACCTCCTAATACCTGGTTACTTCTTCTTCTTTTTGCGATGCACGCGTTCGCGCGGCGGACCCGCCTCCCGCCCGCCGAGATTCGGAAGGGGTGCGCCCGCAGGCAAACCTGGGACGCCTCCCATCGCCCGAAGCGCGTTCATGGCCTGGCGGCGACCGACGCGTTTGCCGCCGCCGCTCAGGTGCTTCATGAGCTCGCGAATCTGTTCAAATTGATTGATCAACTGATTCACGTCGCGCACCGTCGTCCCACTGCCGTTCGCGATCCTGCGCCGGCGACTGGCGTTCAAGATGCCCGGATCACGCCGCTCCTCGGGCGTCATGGATGAAATAATGGCCTCCAGGCGGCGGAAGCGGCGATCGTTCAGATCGACGTTTTCCAAGCCTTTGACCCGATTCATCCCTGGAATCATCTTGAGAATCTGATCGAGCGGTCCGAGATTGCGCACTTGGCGGAACATCTCCTGAAAGTCGTCGAGCGTGAAGTTCGCGGACCGCATCCGCGCCTCCATCTCTTGCGCCTTTTCAAGGTCAATCCGCTCTTGGGCCCGCTCGATAAGACTCAGGACGTCACCCATCCCCAGAATGCGCGAGGCCATTCGCTCGGGATAAAACGGCTCAAGGGGCTCGATCTTCTCGCCCATGCCGACGAACTTGATGGGACAGCCCGTAGCCGCCCGCACCGTGAGCGCTGCGCCGCCGCGCGCGTCGCCATCGAGCTTGGTGAGAATGACGCCTGTGACCTCCAGCCGCTGATGAAACGCCTCCGCGACATGAACAGCGTCTTGTCCCGTCATGGCGTCCACCACGAGGAGAATCTCGTGCGGCGCGAGTATCTCCTTCATGGCCTCAAGCTCGCCCATGAGCGCCTCGTCAATATGCAGCCGTCCGGCTGTGTCGACGATGACGACATCGGCACCTCGGCGGCTCGCATCGGCGAGGCTTGCCCGGGCAATGTCGAGCGCAGATCCACCTTCCAGCGAAAAGACGGGGACATCAATCTGACTGCCCAACACCCTCAACTGCTCGATCGCGGCCGGCCGATAGACGTCCGCGGCGACGAGCAGAGGGCGGTGGCTCTGCTGGCGGAAGGAAAGCGCGAGCTTGGCAGCCGTTGTGGTCTTGCCGGCACCCTGCAGGCCGACGAGCATGACCACCGTTGGGGGCTTCGACGCCATGCGAATGCGCGCCTGCGACCCGCCCATGAGCTCCGTCAATTCCTCGTACACGATCTTGACGACCTGCTGACCCGGCGTGAGGCTTTTCAGGACATCCTGCCCCACCGCACGAACACGGACGCGATCGACAAAATCGCGCACGACCTTGACGTTGACGTCCGCCGCGAGAAGCGCGCGCCGAATTTCGCGCATGGCTTCGTCGACGTCCGCCTCGGTCAGGCGTCCTCTTCCGCGCAGGCGCTGAAATACGGCCTGGAGGTTATTCGACAGGCTTTCGAACATCCGCGTCACCCCCCAACAGGATGGCCACCGTATCCGCCATGGCACGCATGGCGTCGTCCATGCGCCGCCTGACCTCCTCGGGCACGTGGCGAGCTGCTTCGCTCCACGCCTCCACCATCCGCTCCCATGCCTTGCGCTCAGCCTGCGCCAGCTCGCGAAGGTGAAGCGCCGCTTCGTAGGACTCGAGCTGTTCTTCGACGCGGCGGAGCTGATCGTGAACCGCCTGGCGGCTGATGGACAGCACCTCGGCGATCTCGCCGAGCGACATATCCTCAAAGTGGTACAGTTCCACAATCTGCCGCTGACGTTCCGTCAGGAGCGGCTCATAAAAGGCGTAGAGATCGCCCACGCGCGTGACGTCTCTCATACTATCCGGGTTTTCAAACACTGTCAAGCAAATCTCCTTTACACCCGACTCTCCGGCCGGCAGATGGCCTCTGCGAACATCCTCGGATCGAAAGGCTGAAGGTCGTCCATGCCTTCTCCAAGCCCGATCCACTTCACGGGGATCTTCTCTTCACGGACGATGGGAAACACGATACCGCCCTTGGCGGTCCCGTCGAGCTTGGTGACGACAATCCCGGTGACCTGCACAACCTCTTTAAACACGCGGGCCTGCACCAGCCCATTTTGGCCGGTTGTGCCGTCGATCACGAGCAGGACTTCATGGGGCGCGCCCGGCAACTCGCGCTCCGCGACCTTTCGAATTTTCGAAAGCTCGTTCATCAGATGAGACTTGTTTTGCAGCCGGCCAGCCGTATCGCAGATGACGAGATCGCACCGGCGCGCCTTGGCCGCTTGAATGGCATCGTACACCACGGCTGCAGGATCCGCACCTTGGGCCTGGCGCACCACGTCGACGCCGACCCGCTCTCCCCAGATCAACAACTGATCGATGGCTGCCGCCCGAAACGTGTCGGCCGCCGCCAGGATCACGCGTTTGCCCTGGCTCTTGTACGCGTGGGCGAGCTTGCCGATGGTCGTCGTCTTGCCTGCGCCGTTGACGCCGACGACGAGCACCACCGTGGGACCCTCCGGATTTTCCGCCATCTCGACCGGGGGACCCAAAAACTCCGCCATTACGTCCGCCATCACCTCAGGGAGATCTTCCGCGCGTTCAATATGTCGCTTGCGGGCCTCTTTTCGAATGGCTTCCACGAGCTCCACGGCGGTATCCACGCCCACGTCGGACAGGATGAGCGTCTCTTCCATTTCCTCAAAAACGGAATCGTCCAAGCGCCGTCCGCGAAACACCGTGAGCAGCCTGTCGGCCATCGCGGCGCGCGATTTCTCTAGCCCTTTGCGAAATCGCTCAAAGAGTCCCAACGCCCTGTCTCTCCTCTCACGTCATCCGTCCTAGGCCGTCTCGTAGTCGATCTCGTCCGTCAGGCGCACGCTGACGAGCGAAGACACGCCGCGCTCCGGCATCGTCACGCCGTAGAGCGCGTCCGCCTCCTCCATGGTCCCGCGCCGGTGTGTGATGACGATGAACTGGGTGTCCGCCGCGAGCAGGCGAAGTTCGTGGGCGAAGCGCGCGACGTTCGCCTCGTCCAGCGCCGCTTCGACCTCGTCCAACACGCAAAAGGGCACGGGCCGAACCCGTAAAATGGCAAACAGCAGAGCCATGGCCGTCAACGCGCGCTCGCCTCCCGAAAGGAGGTTGAGGTTCTGCAGCTTTTTCCCTGGCGGCTTCGCCACCACCTCGATGCCCGTGGTGAGCGGGTCCGATGGATCCGTGAGCACGAGATCCGCCTCGCCGCCTTGAAATAAGCTGTGGAACGCCTTGCCAAACTCCGAGCGAATTTGTTGGAACGTCTCCATGAAGCGTGTCGCCATTTCGTGGTCGATCTCATCGATCAACTGCTCGAGCTGTGCGCGCGCCGCGACGAGATCGTCACGCTGCTCGGTGAGGAAGCGGACGCGCTCGGAAAGCCGCTCGTGCTCCTCGATGGCGCCCAGGTTCACGTCTCCGAGGGAAGCCCGCTCGCGCCGCAAAGCCTCGAGTTTTCGCTCGGTCTCCGCCACGCTGCCTTGCAATGGGTAACGTGTCTTGGCCCATTCGTAGGTCATGCCGAACTGTTCACCCATCTTGGCGAGCGCGTGCGACAGCTCGGCATCCGCCCGTTCCACAGCGACGAGCGCGCGCTGCAGGACCGACTCCCTTTCCTCGACAGCCCGCCGACTCCGCCGGACGCCCTCCTCGAGTTCGTGAACCTCCGCCTCGAGCTCGTGCCGGGCCTGGCGCGCCGAAGCGAGCGCCTGCTCGAGCGCGTCCATGTCCTCGGCCAAGCGGGCGGCCTCGGCCCGCTCGGACTCGCGCGCGCTCAAAAGACGCGCCGACTCCTCCGCATCGCGCGCCGCTTCCCTTTCCATCTCGGCGTGCGCGCGCACCAGCCGCGCTTTTCGCTCGCGCAAGTCGGCCATTCGCTCCGACAGGTTTTTCCGCTCCTGCTCGAGCGTGGCGACTTCGATCCTCAGGCCTGTCAGGCGCTCCTTGGCCTCGGCGAGTTCCGACTCGAGCGACACCAACCTCTCCCGGCGATCGCCGATGGCCGCCGTGAGGCGGGCGACCTCGCGCTCCGCGTCGGCTACGAGCCCGCGAACATCCGCGAGGCGCCGCTCCACCTGCGACCGGTCCTGCGTGAGCGACTCGCGCTCCCACTCCAGGGCTTCCAGGCGCTCGTCGAGCGCCTTCAGCGCGTACGCCGCCTGCTTGTTCTCGTCTTCGAATTGCTTCAGTTCGTTCAGACGACTTGCCCGCTCCGCCTCCAGCGCCTCGCGCTGCCTGCCGAGCTCGACGACCTGTTCGCGAAGCTCGCTCTGGCGGGCGTTCAGCCGCTGTCGTTCCGCCTCCAGCGCCTGCAACTTTTGCTCGAGCTCTTCCCGCTCGCGCTGCCGTCCGATGAGTCCAGGGCCTCGCCGATTCACGTGGCCACCCGTCATCAACCCGCCCGGCGCAATGACATCGCCTTCCAGTGTCACAACGCGAAAGCGATGGTTCAGCGCCCGCGCGATCCGGCTCGCACAATCCAAGTCCTGCGCGATCACGACGTTGCCGAGCAGGTGCTCGACCGCATGGCGGAACCGCTCGTCGAACGAGACGAGATCGCTCGCCAACCCTAAAAAACCAGGCTCCTGACTCGCGCGCGCAAGAAGCCCTGCCTCCATGCGCCGAGACCGCACGACGTCAAGGGGAATGAAGGTCGCTCGCCCCCCCTGGCGCGCCTTCAACAGGCGGATCGCGTCCTTCGCATCCTGCTCCGTCTCGACGATCACGTTCTGCAGCGCCCCGCCGAGGGCGGTTTCGATGGCGAGCTCGTGCGCGCGGTCCACGCGGACGATTTCGGCGACGGAGCCCCAGACGCCTTTGAGCGCCCCTCGCTTGGCCTGCTGCAGCACCGTCCGCACGCCGTGCGCGTAGCCATCGTATCCGGCTTCGAGATCGCGCAAGAGCTCGAGGCGGCTCGACAACCCCTGCACGTCCGCCTGCAGCCGGTGCCAGGCGGCGACGGCCTGCGCCTCATCCGCAGCCGCCCGCTCGCGGGCCAAGTCCAACGCGGCGAACGCGGCCTCCATCTCCTCGAGCTCGCGGCGCAACACCTCGGCGCGCGCAGAACGCTCCCGGCACGCCGCCTCGATGCGCTCCCGTTCGGCGCGGATTCTCCGCGCCTCCTCCTCAAACCGCTCATGGCGAACAGCGCCCGCCTGGACCCGCTCCTCGAGCGTCTTCAGCTCGTTGCGAAGCGCCGCCGCCCGCTGGTTGGCGTCGATGAGCTCGCCGCTCAGCCGGTCGATTTCCTCGGCGAGCTCGAGGCGGCGAGCATCGTCCGCTCGCGCTCGCGCATGCTCCAGGCGCTGCTGTCGCTCGCCGAGCGCCGCGGCTGCCTCCGCTTCGGCCTGCGCGAGGGCTTGCATGGCGGCCTCGATCTCGGCGAGATCGCGCGATACCTCTTCCTTGCGGCGCTGCCTGTCCTCCGCCCGCTGGGCGAGCGCGGCGAGGCGTTCCTCCGACAACGCGAGCGAGCCCTGCGCCTTCTGGCGCGCCTCGACGAGCTGCACGTACTGCGCCTGGAGGGCTTCAAGGTTGGCCGACGCCTCATGGAGGGCCTGCCGCCGCGCCTTCCAGGCTTCTTCCGCCAGGCGCAGCGCCTCCAGCGCCTCGCCGCGCACCTCTTCCTCGCGGTGGACCTGCCGCTTCAACTGCTCATACCGGTCGTGCAGGCGGTCGATCTCGACGACGAGCAGCGCGATCTCCGTCTCCTCGATCTCGTCCGACAGCGCCTGATAGCGCTCCGCGACACGCCTGGCTTCCGCAAGGGGCCCGAGCTGCGCCTCTAACTCTGCGAGGATGTCGTCGACGCGGACGAGGTTGGCCGCGGTCTCCTCCAACCTTCGCTCGGCCTCCTTGCGCCGATGCTTGAACTTGACGATACCCGCCGCGTCTTCGAACGGCCCCCGCCGGTCTTCCGGCCGCGTGGACAGCATCTCCTCAATCTTGCCCTGGCCGATGATCGAGTACGCTTCCCGGCCCAGCCCCGTATCCATGAACAACTCGTGAATATCCTTCAGGCGACAGGGCTGTCGATTGATCCAGTATTCGCTTTCGCCCGAGCGAAAGGCGCGCCGCGTGATGGTCACTTCCTCAAACGTCACGGGCAGGTGGTGATCGGTGTTGTCGAGCGTAATCGAGACCTCGCACAGGTTCGTCGCCTTGCGCATCTCGCTCCCGGCGAAGATCACGTCCTCCATTTTGCTGCCGCGCAGATTCCGCACGCTCTGTTCGCCGAGCACCCAGCGCAGCGCATCTGCGATGTTGCTTTTGCCGCTGCCGTTTGGGCCGACGATGGCCGTAATGCCGGGGCCGAGCACCATCTGCGTCTTGTCCGCAAACGACTTAAACCCGAGGATATCAATCTGTTTCAGATACACCGGTCACACGCTCCTCCGAGCGTCCTTCGGACAGCGAGGCCAAGGCCATCGCCGCAGCCTGCTGCTCCGCTTCCTTTTTCGAACGGCCAATGCCGACGCCGCGCACCTCGCCGCCTAATTCCACTTGCACGACGAATTCGCGGGCGTGCGCAGGTCCCCTCTCCTCAACAATCACGTAGCGCACCGGCGTCTGATGGCGCTGCTGGACCAGCTCCTGGAGCGCCGTCTTGTAGTCCAATCCAGTGGATACGTCAGGGAGATACGGAACCATGTGCATGTGGACGAATTGGCGCACGGCCTCCAGGCCCTGATCGAGATAGAGAGCTCCAAGGAACGCCTCGAAGACATCGGCCAAAAGCGCCGGGCGCGATCGCCCTCCGCTGCGCTCCTCTCCGCGCCCGAGGCGAATGTACTGGTCGAACGACAGCCGTTTGGCGAAGCGGACAAGTGACGCCTCGCAGACGATGGCGGCGCGCATCCGGGTCAGCTCCCCCTCGGGCATCTTGGGGTACGTGCGGTATAAAAAGTCGCTCACCACGAGCTCGAGAACCGCATCTCCCAAAAACTCGAGGCGCTCGTTGTCCTCGACATGCAGTTTTCGGTGCTCATTGCGGTACGAGGCGTGTGTGAAGGCCTGTTTGAGCAGATTCACATCGTGAAAATGGAGATTCAGCAACCCCTGGAGTTCAACCCACTTGCTCTGCAATCCTTCTCTCTCCCCCTTGGGGGCTTTGAGGCGCCGTCTCCAGGGCGAGGCGGTCCCTCAAAACCCTCATGGTAAAAAGCCCCCGGACATGCCAGGGGCTTATCTCATCTCGTCTCGCGACTTCACGGCGCGTACCTGCGGAACACCAGGCACGCATTGTGTCCGCCAAACCCAAATGAGTTGGAGAGCACCACCTTCACGTCTGCTCGACGAGCCTCGTTCGGGACGTAGTCGAGATCACAATCGGGATCTGGCGTCTCGTAATTGGTCGTGGGCGGAATCACCCCGTCCACCAACGTCATCACGCACGCCACAGCCTCCACGCCGCCGGCCGCGCCCAGCAGATGGCCCGTCATGGATTTGATGGAACTCATCGCGAGCTTGTAGGCGTGATCGCCAAACAGCCGTTTGACCGCGTGCGTCTCGATACGGTCGTTGTACTCCGTGCTCGTGCCGTGCGCGTTGATATAGTCGACGTCTGTCGGCGACAACCCCGCGTCGTCGATGGCCGCCTTCATCGCCCGGTACGCACCATCCCCTTCCGGGTCTGGGGCCGTGACGTGATAGGCGTCGCCGGACATGCCGTAACCGCAGATTTCCGCCAAGATGTTGGCGCCCCGCGCCAAGGCGTGCTCGAGTTCTTCCAAGACGAGAATGCCTGCACCTTCGCCCATCACGAAACCGTCGCGGTCCTTGTCAAACGGCCGGCTGGCGCGCTGCGGTTCCTCATTGCGCGTGGACAAGGCCTTCATGTTGCAGAATCCCGCCAACGCGAGATCGACAACCGCGGCCTCAGCGCCGCCCGCGATCATCACATCGGCCGCACCGCGCTGAATAATTTTGTACGCATCGCCGATCGCGTGCGATCCGGTCGCACACGCGGATACGGGGGAGCTGTTCGGGCCACGCACGCCGAATTCGATCGAGACTTGTCCAGATGCCATATCGCTGATCATCATCGGCACCAAAAACGGGCTCACGCGCTTCGGCCCGCGCTCGATGAGCGTCCGGTAGTTGGACAGCGTCGTCGAGATGCCGCCGATACCGGAGCCGATGTAGACGCCGATCCGATCGCGATTCTCGTCCGTGATCTCGAGCTTGGACTGAAGCACCGCCTCGTACGCCGCGTACAGCGCGTACTGCGTGAACAGGTCCATATGCCGGAGTTCCTTCTTGTCGATATAGCGCTCTGGATCAAAGTCGTTCACCAAGCCGGCGATTTTGCACGGGTATTCGGAGGTATCGAAGCGATCGATCTCGCGAATGCCAGACCTGCCCGAGAGCAGGCTATCCCAGAACGCTGGGACGCTGTTGCCGACCGGCGAGACGACGCCAAGTCCCGTCACCACCACGCGTCGTGCCATGGATTCACCCCCCTACATAGCATAAAGCCCCGGCTCGCGCACGGGGACTATGCTACCCAGATTTCGCACTTCATCCCTGGTGCTGCTCGATGTATGTAACCACATCGCCGACCGTGCTGATTTTCTCAGCATCCTCATCGGAGATCTCCATATCGAATTCGTCTTCCAGCTCCATGATGAGTTCGACGATATCCAGGGAGTCCGCACCAAGATCGTCCTTGAACGTCGCTTCCAGTGTCACCTTATCCTCATCGACATTCAGTCGATCCACGATGATTTTCTTCACGCGTTCAAACACGTCGTTTGCCATCGTCTCACCTCCTTTTGCAGTATACTACATGGCCATGCCGCCGTCGACAGCAACCACTTGCCCCGTGATGTAGCGCGCCTTCTCAGAGGTCAAGAACGCGACTGCGTACGCCACCTCGTCCGCCTGTCCCGTCCGGCCGAGCGGGATGTGGGAAAGCAGGTCTTGCATCCGGCCCTCGCCAAGCTCGCGCGTCATGTCGGTGTCGATGTACCCCGGAGCGACGGCATTGACCGTAATGTTGCGAGGCGCAAGCTCCTTCGCCGTAGCCTTGGTCAAGCCCACGAGCCCCGCCTTGGCCGCCGCGTAGTTCGCCTGCCCTGCATTGCCCACGAGGCCCACGACGGACGTGATGTTGACGATGGCCCCCCACCTGGCCTTCATCATCGGCCGTGCAACCTCGCGAATCAAATAAAACGCGCCGCGCAGGTTTGTGTCAAGGACCTGATTAAAATCGTCGTCGCTCATCCGCACGAGAAGTCCGTCCCGCGTGATCCCGGCGTTGTTCACCAGGATGTCGATCCGCCCCATGGCGGCAAGGGCTTCCCCCACGAGCCGTTTGGCCTCCTCCGGCTTCGACACATCCGCCTGAATGGCCACCGCACGCCGCCCCATGTCCGTGATGGCGCGAACGACGTCTTCAGCGAGCTCTGCTCCACTGCGGTAGTTCACAACCACATCACGGCCCGACGCCGCGAGCTCCAGCGCGATGGCACGCCCGATGCCGCGCGATGCGCCGGTGACAAGTGCAACCCGCGCCTCACTCACGCGCGTCACCTCCACGCGTCAACATGCTGCACACGTCGTCGAGCGTCGCCGGATCCTCGGCGTGCGCCGTCTCGAGCGCTTTGTCGATCTTGCGGACCAAACCGGACAATACCGTCCCAGGACCGAGCTCCACGAGACACTCGACGCCTAAGCGCTTCATCGACTGGACACAGTCCACAAACCGAACGGGCATGACGAGCTGCTTTTTCAGCGCGTCGCGCAGGTCAGACGCCATCTTGCGTGGGTGCCCGTCGACGTTCGCCACCACCGGCGTCTCTGCGTCCGCGAGTTCCGTCTCGTCGAGAAGCCTGCCCAACGCCTCGGCAGCAGGTTGCATGAGGCTGGAGTGAAACGGCCCGCTGACGTTGAGCGGCATCACGCGCCGCGCCCCCGCCTCCTTGGCCAAGGCAGTAGCGCGCTCGATGGCGCCCTTCGCCCCTGAAATGACGATTTGCCCGGGACAATTCACGTTCGCAAGTTCCACGACCTCTCCCGTGTCCGCGCTTGCGCGCTTACACACGTCGGCGAGCGCGTCTTCCTCGAGCCCGAGTACAGCAGCCATCGCGCCCTGTCCCGCGGGATACGCTTCGTCCATCAGCTTGCCCCGCTGATACACGAGCTTGACCGCGTCGGCGAAACGGAGGCTCTTGGCCGCGACGAGCGCGGAGTATTCGCCGAGGCTGTGGCCGGCGACCGCGGTTGGCTGGATATCCACCCGATCCACCAGTGCCCGCCACACGGCCACGCTGACGGTCAAAAGCGCCGGCTGCGTGTAGTACGTCAAGCGCAGCGTATCCTCCGGGCCTTCCAAGATGACGTCGGACAGCTTCATGCCGAGCGCGTCGTCGGCCTCCTCCAGAAGCGAACGAGCGACAGGATACTCGTCGAAGATGCCACGCCCCATCCCCACGTATTGCGCGCCCTGTCCTGGAAACACAAAAGCGACGTTCATGTTCGACCCTCTCCGCATTCGGTATTCGGCACAGATACATGCCGCTCCCCCATGGCGACCGTGAGCTTGTGTAAAAGGTCATTCGCGATGAACTTTCTCGCCTGGGTGATGGCCATGAACCATGCCCGTGCATTGCTGCTGCCGTGCGCTTTAAAACAGCCGCCGTTCACGCCCAGAAACGGCGCGCCGCCATGTTCAGCCCAGTCATAGCGCGCGCGCATCTGTTTGAGGCGCTTGCCGACGAACAAAGCCGCGAGTCTTCCACCGAGCGTCTGCGTCAGCACGCTTCGGATGTCGGAAAAGAGCCCGAGACCAATGCCCTCCGCCAATTTGAGCACGACGTTCCCGACAAACCCATCGCAGACCACCACGTCTGCACAGCCGGCCATCATCTCGCGAGCCTCGATGTTCCCGATGAAGTTCAAAGGCGACTGCGACAGGAGCGCAAAGGCCTGCTTGACGACGGCGTTGCCCTTCGAATCCTCCGTGCCCACGTTGAGCAGGGCAATCCGCGGTTTCTCAATCTCCAGGACATGCCGCACGTAAGCATCCGCCATATAGGCGTAGCTGCGCAAGTTTTCCGCTGAGGCGTCCATCGTTGCTCCGGCGTCGAGTAAGAGCACGCCACGCCCGTCAAACGTCGGAAGAATGGGCGCGAGAGCCGGCCGCTCAACGCCCGGCAGGCGGCCAATGATGAGCGTCCCTGCCGCCATAATGGCGCCCGTGTTTCCCGCGGAAACCATCACGTCCGCCTCTTTGTTGGCCACCATCGTGGCGGCCATGACCAGCGACGAATTCGGTTTACGCCGGACCGCGCGCACGGGCTCTTCGTCGCCTGCAATCACCACATCGGTATGGCGCACCTCGATATTGTCGGGCAGCCTCGCCCCTCCCAACTCCCGAATCCGCGCCTCGTCACCGATCACGATAAACTTCGTGTCGGTGTACTGAGCCGCAGCCTGGCACAGCGCTTCCATCGGGGCCTCCGGAGCGTAATCGCCGCCCATCGCGTCCACGGCCATCGTGATCACTCGGTTTCCCCCTCGTTCATCGACTGCACCCCAGCGTGGGAAGGATCCTTGTACACCCAAATCACACCTTCCACCACGGCATCGTGGCCGACGTGGCTCACCGACCTGCATCGGACGATACCGCCGTGTTCCCCAATCACGTCAACTCTTGCCCGCACCGTCTCCCCAAGGCGCACGGGGCGCAGAAACCGCAGCTCCGTCTTGGCTGTCACTGCGAAATCCGCATCCATCACCGCCACTGCGAGAGAATTGATTTGCGCAAAGAGGACGTGGCCGCGCACGATCTGGGTGCGCTTAAACACGTGATTTATCTGAATCGTCAACTCCGATTCGGCGTGACGGTTCAACTCGAGCTTGGTGAGGCGCCCGACGACATCCTGCTCGTCGAGCGAGCGCACCTGGTCTTGCCGGTCTGACGCCATCCGCCGGATGCGCTCTCGCACCTCTGGGATGTGCAGTGCGCTGCGATCCAGCCGAATCGTCGCGACGCTCACGCCAAACTGTTCGGCCAACTGCTCGTCAGTCGCAAATGGATTCTGTTCCAGGAGTGCCACAAGCGCATACCGGCGCTCCGACTTTTTCAGCGCAGATACCCTCTTTCGACCCATTACGTTCCGGCGATCCATGCGTCGTTCACCCGGCGCTCCCACGCCGAGACACCATTTCGAAAAGGTCCACCTCAACATGATACCGAGAATGCGCGCGCCCGTCTATGTTGCAAAGCGTCGAAAGCGCGCGGTCCACGTCGGACGATGCGAAAAGAGGCTGCCCGCTCCCGCGGTTTCCTGCGCGGTGACGGACAGCCTCTAGACCTTTCGCTCACTTGACCGACAGAACGACTCGCCCTTTGTACGTACCGCAGCTCGTGCACGCATGATGCGGAAGCTTGTATTCACCGCACTGGGGACAGGTGACCAGCGTCGGCTGCTCCAGCTTGAAGTGCGTACGGCGCTTGCGCTTCCTCGTCTTCGACACCCGGTGTTGTTGGACCGCCACAGAACCCACCCCCTTTTTTGCGTACCGCGCATAATCTTACTCCGAATCACGCTCGGAAAGCAACCCCCGCAGCGCCTCGAGGCGAGGATCGATCGGCCGAACGTCGCAATCACACGCCTCGACATTCCGATCCCGACCGCAGACCGGGCACAAGCCTCGGCACGTCTCTTTGCACAGCGGGCGGTTGTCGATGGCCAGGAAAATGGCCTGCTCGAGCTCTGGCGTGACATCCACCGTCTCGTCCCCGACGAACCGCACCTCGTCCTCAGCCTTCTTTTCGTCCGTCGTGTACCGCTCGTCAATCGGAGCGCTGAGCGGCCGAGCAAATTCGGCCAGGCAACGCGCACACACGTAGTGAACCACGGTCTCCAATTCGCCACGCACCAGCACGTAAGGATGGTGGTAGGCGGCGTGCAGGCGCACGTTCACGTCGTCCAGCGACTCAACATCCACCACTTCCTGGGCAATGCGCGGCAGCGACACGGTCTCGGCGAGGTCCAGCTCGCCCTCCTCCTTCAGTCGTTCCACGTCAATGTTCATGTCTGAGCCCCTTTCTGCCGCGCCAGCTGACGCCGACACTGCTGTTATGACACAACCGCGCCCGCGCGGTCAATGACATCCCAAATCCGGTCGATCTCAGCCACCGCCGCCTGGTAGCCAAGCTCAATGGCTTCCGCCGCGCGTTGGAACTGGGCGGTGCCGATGTGCGAGACCTGCGGCACGAGGGTCAGGCTCGCACCCCGATCGCGCCCGCGGAGCGCCTCGTCCTGCATCAACTCGAGACTCTGCATGATCACATCCATGGCCGAGGTGGGCGGCGTGCCGCGCGGTGTCACGCCGACATCCACGGCGATGACGAGATCGACGCCCAGGTCCCAGCACGCTTGCACCGGGACGCGCTCGATCACGCCGCCATCCACCAGCACAGCGCCGTCCCGCACGACCGGCACAAACACGCCAGGAATGGAGATGCTGGCGCGGACGGCGTCGGCGATGAGGCCCGATCGAATCACCACGAGGCGCCGCTCGATGAGATCCGTCGCCACGATGGCGAGCGGAATCACCGTGTCGGCGAACGTGCCCTGGCGGGTCATGGTGGCGACGACGGCCCGCACCTTCTCGCCCTGAATGAACCCCATCTTCGGCACCGTGAAATCCAGCCAATGCCGGCGGCGCAGGTTGACGGCGAGCGCCCGCATCACGCGCGGCGGAACGCCCATGGCGTACACGCCCGCCACAAGTGCACCCATGCTTGAGCCTGCGACGGCGTGCACCGGGATACCGTGTTCCGCGAAGGCGAGGAGCACGCCGATGTGCGCAAAACCCTTTGCGCCTCCCGAGCCGAGGGCCACGCCCACCTTGACCCGATCCCGCGGCAGGCCTCCGTCAGCCATGGCCTTTCGACGCTCCTTGCGCGCGGGCGGCGAGCGCTTCGGCGACCCCGGCCGGCACAAATGGGGACACATCGCCGCCGTGCATCGCGACGTCCTTGACGAGCGACGAGCTGACAAACGACCACTCGGGAGACGTCGGGAAAAACATCGTGACGAGATCGCGAAAGAGGGCCCGGTTCATGTGAGCCATCGCCATCTCGCTCTGCAGATCGACGTGGTGGCGCACGCCGCGCACGACGTAACCGATGCCCGTGGAGCGGCAGTAGTCGGCGAGAAGCCCGCGAAATGCGTCAACCCGCACGTTGGGATACGGCGCGACGGCCTCCGCGATCATGGCGAGCCGCTCGTCGAGATCGAACCACGGCCGCTTCGACGGATTGTGCAGCACGGCGACCACCAGCTCGTCGAAGATCGGCGCGGCCTGGCCGATCACGTCCAGGTGCCCGCGGGTGATGGGGTCAAACGTTCCCGGGTACACGGCCTTGCGCATGAACACCCCTCCTATATCTCTACGCCAGATTGGCCCTTGTAAATTCGGACGGACACATCGCCATACGTGCGGACCTTCTCGAGGACGAACCCTCCCACTTCGTCGGGCAGGGGAAGTGACGCGGGCACCTCGCACACCACGGCGCCGGTCACGCGAGCCGCCGGAAGCGCCTGGAGGACGGGCACCCAGAGCTTCGCCTGATACGGCGGATCGACAAACACATAGGAGGCGACTTCCCCGGCGTCGAGCAAGCGGCGAATGGCGCGCGACCAGTCGAGAACCCAGACCTCCGCCTGCGAAGCGGCGCCGACGCGCTCCACATTCCGCCGGACGAGTTGCGCAGTGCGGGGATCCTTCTCGACGAAAATGGCGCGCGACGCGCCTCGGCTCATGGCTTCGATTCCCAGCGCGCCCGTGCCCGCAAACAGGTCGATGACAAGCCCTGACAAGCGGTGTGGAATGAGATTGAACATCGACTCCTTCACCCTGTCCGTGGTGGGCCTGACGCCCCTGCCCTTCGGAGCCTCGAGCTGCAGCCCGCGCCACGCGCCTGCGATGACCCTCATGCCAAATCCCCTCTCCGGTGGCTGGGCCACCGTTCTCTGCATCAACGTATCACAACCAGGAACGAGCGCCAACGGCACGTATATGCATTCCTAGTTTTGGACATTCTGTGAACGACAACGGCGACAGCTGTTGTGGCAACCGAGTGCGAAGAGGCGATCCCCATCCACTCTTCCTCCGGTTTCTCCTCTCCCAGAACGCGTCAGGCGACCTGACGCAGGGCCCTGCGCAACCCGGGCGCGGGGCCCGTTTCTTTTGTCGCGCGGATCCCCCGTGTCGAACGCCCCCTCGGCATGCCGCGCCGTTCGTCCGCTATAATCGTCTCAGGCGCCTCATCGAGGTGTCGAGCCTTTCGAGGACGGAGGCGATCGCTTGTCACCACATACGCCCACGATTCGCCAACAAGTCGCACAGCTGGGGCGCAGTGCATCTGCGTCCGCGTCGCTCGCGCAGTGGCTGGCCGCGATCGAGCGGGAAAACGGCCGGCTCAACGCGCTCCTGTGTGTGGCCACGGAGATGAGCCGCCAACAGGCGAGCGCCATCGACCAAATGGCCGCGCGGTTTCCGGAAGGCCTGGGCCCGTTGGCGGGCATACCCATCAGTGTGAAAGACCTCATCGACACTTCGTTTCTCCCGACGACCTACGGGCACGGGCGATTGCGTGAACACGTGCCGAATCGCACCGCGCTTTGCGTCACCCGGCTTCAGCAGGCGCACGCGCTCATCATCGGCAAAGCCCACCTGCACGAGTTTGCCTTTGGGGTGACCAACGAAAACCCACACTTTGGCCCAGCGCGCAACCCGCGCGATCCGGAACGCATCACGGGGGGCTCGAGCGGCGGCAGCGCGGCATCCGTCGCCGGCGGCATGGTGCAGGCCAGCGTAGGCACCGACACGGGCGGCAGCGTGCGCATTCCGGCCGCGCTCACGGGATGTGTCGGCTTCAAGCCGTCGCACGGGGTCATTCCCACGGACGGCGTGTTGCCGCTCGCGCCCACGCTCGATCACGTCGGCTCCCTCGCCCATTCGGTCGAGGACGCGGCGCTTGTCGCGGCGATCATGGCGGGCCTGCCGCCCGACGCCTGGCTCTCTTTGCCGCCCCTTTGCGGGCGCCTGCGGGCGGCCGTCGTGCCGAGCCTCGTCAGCCGCTTTGCATCGCCTGAGGTCTCGTCCTGGTTCGAGGCGCTCGTCCGCGTGCTCGCAGAACGAGGTACGTTCGAAATCGCAGGCACCTTCGAGCTCCATCCCGACGAGATCGCCATGCACCAGGGCAACATCATCGGCGCGGAGGCGTACGCGACGCATCGGTCCTGGCTTCAGACGCACCGAGCCGCGTATGGGGAGGACGTGCGCGAGCGCCTGGAGGATGGGGCTCGGGTGGACACCGCGTCGTATGCGGAAAGCCTGCGCTTTCGGACGAAGTTCCGAAACGCCGTCCTGGAGGCCTTCACGCAATTTGACTGCATCCTCCTGCCGACGACGCCCATCCCGGCACCGCGCATCGGCGAATCCACCGTCACGATTCGCGGAGAGACGTGCGCGATTCGCCCCCTCCTGACGCGGTTCACGAATCCGTGGAATTTGTCGGGAGCGCCGGCGATATCGATACCCGCCGGGCAAGTGGCCGGTTTACCTATGGGATTGCAGATCGTGGGGAAGCCGGGCGGAGACGCGGAGCTGATTCGTGTGGCGCGGCGAATCGAGGAGGACATCGCGTCCCATTTGCCGTGACGCGGCGCAGACGGCCTACCAAACGCGCCGTCAGCGGGTTCCCCCGGTGACGGCGCCTGCGACGACGCTGAACGACTGCAGCACGCGCTCATAGTGACCGAGCAGCTGCTTGCTCGGCCCCTCCCAGTCGAGCTGCTGAGCAATGGCCAGGCCGCGCGCCCTGACCGCTTCTCGCCGCGCTTCATCCCGCATGACCAAGTCGACCGTCTCGATGAGAGACTCGGTCGAATCGGGGTCGAAGATGAAGCCGGCGCGACCGTCCTCGAGAACCTCGCGGGTCGGCGGGCTATCGGCGGCCACGATGGGCAGGCCGGCGGCCATCGCCTCAAAAAGGACGAGCCCGAGCGTCTCGGTCGTCGAGGGAAAGAGAAACGCGTCTGCCGCGCGGTAGGCGCGCGCGAGTTCCTCGCCGTGCAGATACCCCGTGAAATGCGTACAAGTGCCCGCAAAGACGCGCTCGAGTTCGGGACGATGGGGACCGTCGCCGACAATCGCCAGGTGAAGGTTCGGCATGGCGTCGAGCACGGGACGCATGCGCTCGATGTTCTTCTCCGAAGCCAAGCGCCCGACGTACAGCACGACCCGGTCGCCCGGCTTGGCCTCGGGCGCCAAGCGGCGGCGCATGTCTTCGCTGAACGGGGCGCTCTGGAACAATTGGACGTCGACGCCGCGCTCCCAGAGCGCGAGGTTTTGAAATCCCTGGCGCTCAAGTTCGCGGAGCGTCGCGCGCGACGTGGCGAGGTTCAAATTCGCCCGGTTGTGCAGCGTGCGGAAGTACCACCACAAGACAGGTTCCAGAAACTCGAGCTTGTAGTGGCGCGCGTAGGCCGGCACATTCGTGTGGTACGACGCGACGAGGGGAAGGCGCGACTTCCACGCATAATAAATCCCCCCGATCCCGAGGAACGCGGGATTGACCACGTGGATGAGATCCGGCCGGAACGCCCGCAAATGTTTGCCGATGCGAGGCAACGGCAAGGAGTACCGCTTCTCCGGATACAAGATGAACGGCATGGCTGGGATCCCCACGATGGTTGCGGAAGCGTAGGTTTCCGGCGATCCCGACGGAGCAAACATGATGACCTCGTGACCCTCGCGCTCCAAGTACTTCAACGTCGCGCAGAGCCTCGTGACAATGCCGTCGGTCGACGGAAGGAACGTCTCCGTAAACATCGCGATCCTCATGCTCACCGTTACCTCCAGGTCACTTTCGGGCGGATCACGTCAAAGTCGACGCGATCGCGATACCGCGTCGCGGTCTGAATCAGCTCCGAGATGAGCTCGTCCGACAAGTAGTGCGGCTTGAGCCCGAGGTCCAGAAGCTTCGTGTGCACCGCGTTGTAATAGTGCTCTTCCTTCTCGACGCGCGGATTCGGCAGGTGTTCGATGTGCGCATCCAACCCCATCTCGCGCGCCACCTTTTGCACGCGCTCGGCCAGCTGAAGCACGGAAAACTGTTCCGTGAACTGATTGAACACGCGGAACTCCCCGCGGTCCGCCGGATGGAGCGCGGCAAGCTCGATGCACTGAAGCGTGTCGCGAATGTCGAGGAACGCACGCGTCTGTCCGCCCTTGCCGTACACCGTGAGCGGATGGCCGACGGCCGCCTGCACGCAGAACCGGTTGAGCGCCGTTCCAAACACGCCGTCGTAGTCCACGCGATTGTACAGCCGTTCATCGCGGCGCGTCTCGTCCGTCCAAAGCCCGTACACCACGCCTTGGTTCAGGTCGGTCGCCCGAATTCCCCATGCCTTGCACGTGAACATGATGTTGTGGCTGTCGTGCACCTTGGACAGGTGGTAGAACGAAAAGGGCTGCTTGGGATACGGCAGAACATCCTCGCGACCCTTGTGTTGAATGCGAATGTACCCCTCTTCGATGTCGATGTTGGGGGTTCCGTACTCACCCATGGTTCCCAATTTGATGAGGTGACAATCGGGAACCGTCTCCTTGATAGCAAACAGCACATTCAGCGTGCCTACGACATTGTTGACTTGCGTAAAGACCGCATGTTCCCGGTCGATCATCGAGTACGGGGCGGAGCGCTGCTCGGCAAAGTGCACGAACGCTTCAGGCTCGAACTCCTCAAACACATGGCGCACGAAGTCGTAGTCCTGAAGATCTCCGTAGTAAAGCCGAATCTCTTTCCCTGAAATTTCTTTCCACGCCGCAAGGCGCTCCTGAAGGGTGGCGATGGGCGTCAGCGAGTGGATGCCAAGCTCTTTGTCCCACTCGCGGCGAATGCAGTTGTCGACGATGGCCACCTCATGGCCCCGCTCCGAAAAATAGAGCGCGGTCGGCCACCCACAAAACCCGTCACCGCCAGCAATGATGATCTTCACGTTATGTTTTCACCCCAACATTCCGCTAGCGCTACTGACTTCCCTACCAATGTACAAGTTTTCGATCGGCGCAGCAAGTACGAGGATCTTCCTAACCATTACGATCCAAGGATAACATTGCTAGAGTTTGTCCCATGCGCACATGATGACCCACGGCCACCGCCCAATTCAGGTCCCAGGACGGCGGAAACAGGATGAGCACGGTGGAACCGAGTGCAAAGTGGCCAATCTCCTCGCCGCGTTGGAATGCACGCCCAGGAAGTAAGCGAAGCTGGCGACCCGACGACGCCGCGTAACGAAGGCGAATGGTACCCACGCCGCACGCCCCAACCATCACCATGGCGAATGGGCCAAGAGGTGAGGAAAAATACGTGACGACGCGCTCATTCTTCGCGAGCAAGCCCGGGACGGCGCGCGTGGACGCCGGGTTCACGGGAAACAGAGCGCCTGGAATTCGCCACACGCGCACCGGTCTGCACGGCACGGGTGCGTGAATGCGGTGATAGTCGCGCGGGCTCAAATACACCGTGACCACATGTCCGCCAGCAAGCTCTTCGGTGAGCCGAGGGTCCTGCACCAACCGCGCGAGGTCGAACAACGACCCTTTCACGTGCAGCTGGCGATCCTCGGTCAGCCGGCCGATCTCCTGCACCAGTCCGTCCGTTGGAGAGGCAATCCCGCCCTCAATGGGACGTGCACCCTGCCGGAGCTTCCGAGCGAAAAACTCGCCCAGCGTCCGATAGTCAGCCAGATCTCCCGCCACGTCGCAAAGCTCGATGTTGTAGTGGCGAACAAACCAAGGAATGGCGCGGCGGCTCAGTTCGGAATCGGCAAAACGGCGCAGGCAAAACGTGTACGCTCGTTTCGGCAGGGCGTACAAGGCCGCTCTTGTTATACAAATATGCCATCCCGCCTCTCACATGCATTGCACGGTCCAGGTCCATTATAGTGCGCGGCGAGCCGTTTCATCACGCAACGAGGGTTGGCCGCAGCCAACCCTCGTCGTCTTGGTGCGATTAGTGACCCGCGAGCTGTTGCTCAGCGTACGCCACCAAGCGCTTCGTGATTTCGCCGCCCACAGAACCGTTCTGGCGAGCGGTCGTGTCGGGGCCCAGCTGGACGCCGAACTCCGTCGCGATCTCGTACTTCATCTGATCCAGCGCGCGGTTGGCACCCTGCACGAGCACCTTGTTGCTGCTGTTCTGGTTTGCCATCACCCTTCACCTCCCCCTGGTGTACCGTAGTATGTTCGGGGGAGGTGGAATTATAGATGTCACTTCCATCCACACATGGGCGCATCAATCTGGATACGAAACCTTGTCCATCGCTTCCTTCAAGGCGCGCCTGAGGCCCTCGGCCCAAGGGGCATACCAAAAATCGTCGCGCTGAACGAGCTGGAGCGCTTCCTGGCGCGCAACCTCCATGATGCGATAATCGCGGGCGAGATCGCCGAGCGCGAATTCCGGCAGGCCGCTCTGCCGCAGGCCGAACAATTCGCCCGGGCCGCGCAGCTCGAGGTCCCGCTCGGCGATTTGAAAGCCGTCGTGCGTCTGGAGCATCGTCTCGATGCGAGCCCGCGCGGCCTCCGATGACGCGTCGTGGATGAGGAGGCAATAGCTTGGGTGCGGTCCCCGCCCCACGCGTCCGCGCAGCTGGTGCAGCTGCGCCAACCCGAAGCGCTCTGCGCCGTAGATGGCGATCACGGTCGCGTTGGGCACGTCGATGCCGACCTCGATGACCGTGGTGGCGACAAGCGCCTGAATCTCGCCATCGCGAAAGGCCCGCATGAGCCGCTCCTTCTCAGCGCCCGGCATGCGCCCGTGCAACAGCTCCACGCGAAAACCGGCCAAATGCTCCCGCACCCGATCGTACACATCCTGTACGGACGCCACGTCCTCCCGGTCGGAGCTCTCGATGGCTGGCGCCACCACGTACGCCTGGCGGCCGCGCGCGAGCTCCTTTCGGATGAGGCGCAGCGCTTGCTCGTCGTCTTGTGCCCGGATGGCGACGGTCTCGATGGGCATGCGCCCTTTCGGCATCTCGTTCAAGACCGACACATCCATATCCCCGTACACGGCGAGCGCGAGCGTGCGAGGAATCGGGGTGGCCGAGAGCATCAACACGTCCGGTGTGCGGCCCTTTTCGCGGAGCCTGGCGCGCTGGGCCACGCCGAATCGGTGCTGTTCATCGGTCACGAGCAGCGCGAGGTCGCGAAACGTCACGCCCTCCGACAGCAGGGCGTGCGTGCCGACTGCGAGCGACACCTCGCCCGAGGCAAGGGCCGACAAAATCCGGTCGCGATCGCGTCCAGAGACGTTGCCGGTCAACAACGCGACCTGCATCCCGGCGGGCGCGAGCAGCTGTTGCGCGAGCCGCGCATGCTGTTCCGCCAGAATCTCGGTGGGCGCCATCAGGGCGGACTGCCCGCCTGCGAGGTGCGCGGCGTAACACGCGAAGAGGGCCACCCACGTCTTGCCCGAGCCCACGTCGCCCTGGACGAGGCGCATCATGGGCACCGGCCGCTCGAGGTCCCGCAGGATGTCCTCACAGGCGCGCCGCTGCGCCCCCGTCATGGGCCCTGGCAGAAGTTTTTCAAAGGCCTCTAGCGCGCCTGGCGGGACCCGCTGCACCCGCCCCGTTGGCTTCGGCCGCTCGGCGCGCAGCCATTGGAGCTGAATCTGGAACAGGAGAAACTCTTCAAAGACCAGCCTCCGACGCGCCTGACGGATGTCCTCAGAGGAGCTCGGCCGGTGCATGCCGAAGAGGGCGTCGCGGTGGCTCCAGAGCCGGTACTTGCGCACGAGCCCATACGGGAGGGATTCCTCCACTTGATCCCCGTATTGGTCGAGCGCCCTCAGGATGAGCTGATGGATGGCCTTTGTGGAGATGTCCTTATTTGCACGATACACCGGCACAAGCGTCGGCACTCGGGCCGCCACGTCAAACGACGTTTCGCTGACGACCAGCCTGCGCAGGGTCTCGTTCCAACGGCCTGTGACGACGACGAGGCGCCCGTCAGACAGCTTCTGCCGCAAATAGTGCTGCGAAAACCAGAGGCAGACGACGGGGTGCTGCCCATCGACGCGGACGCGCGCGGTCATGATGGATTTGGACCCGCGCCATCGGACTTGCACAGGCCCTTCGATCACGGCGCGGGCCGTGACGCGATCGCCATCGTGCCAATCGGAAAACGGCTTCTCCGCGCGCTCGTCGTAGCGAAACGGATAGGTGTGCAGCAAATCGTCGACGGTTCGAATGCCGAGCGCCGCGAGCGCCCGCTCCTTTTGCGGGCCCACCCCCGGCAGTTCGCGCACGGACAGCGAATTCAGCGACAATGCGCTGCCCTCCCCGCATAGGCGCCGGCGTGATGCGGCGCGATTCGGCACCATTGTACTATATCTGGGAGGGGACAGGGAGGGCGGTTGCGGGAATCTTGCGGAATGTGCTAAGCTAGGCGAGGTTCGTCACGCTGAACGCTGTGCGTGAGACTTCCTTTCCATACAAACGAGGGACAAGGAGGTGCTCGAATGGCTCGCCGTTGTGAAGTATGCGGCCGCGGCCCGCAAGTCGGGAACAAGATCAGCCACTCCCACATTCTCACGAAGCGCCGCTGGCTCCCGAATCTCCAGACTGTGCGCGCGGAAGTCAACGGCTCCGTCAAGCGCATCCGCGTTTGCACTCGCTGCCTCAAGGCAGGCAAGGTGAAGCGCGCCATCTGACAAGAAAAAAGCACCTTTCGGTGCTTTTTTCTTTGTATGGATGGGGTTCCTCATGAGTGCTTTTGATCCGCTTGCCTCTCTCGTCCTTCGCCTTACTCGTCCTTCGTAAACGTGCTGAGCACAGCCTTGACGATACCACCCAAAAAACGCGGCAATTTGATGGTATAGACCTTCACGACCTCTACCCCCCTCGACCAACCTGCGCGCCATTGTCGGAGCGGTGTCTGACCCGCCGCAAGTCCCGCTCTGCCTCGAGGGCATAGGCGTCTGTCGCTAGCTATGTATATGCGCCGTTTGTCGGAATGTGCCAGGACGAGCTCGGAAATCTGCGTCACACGCCAAGCGCCGCGCGCAGGGCCGCGATGGCATCCGCCCGGTTGGGCTCATCAAACACGGCCGACCCCGCGACAAACACGTCCGCGCCCGCGTCGCGCGCCTGGCGGATGGTCCCCACATGAATGCCGCCGTCCACCTCTACATGCACATCGGGGCGCCCCGCATCGTCCAACATGCGCCGAACCTCGGCCACCTTGGCCAGCGTGCTCGGCACGAGCGCCTGTCCGCCAAAGCCGGGGTTGACGGTCATGACCAGGACGAGATCGACGTCGCCGAGCAAATACGACAACCCGTCCGGAGACGTGCTGGGATTCAGCGCCAGCCCGGCCTTGCGCCCGGATTCGCGGATCATCTGGAGCGCGCGGTGCACGTGGGGCGTGGCCTCGTAGTGTACCGTGAGCAGATCGGCGCCCGCGTCGACAAAAGGCCCGATCCACCGCTCGGGGAACTCCACCATGAGATGAACGTCGAACATCGCCTCCACATGGCGGCGAAGCGCCTTGACCACCGGCGGGCCAAGCGTCAGATTAGGCACGAAGTGGCCATCCATCACGTCGATGTGAATCCAGTCGCACCCAGCGCGAAGGACTTCGTCGACCTCGCTCTTGAGATTGGCAAAGTCCGACGACAGAATCGAGGGAGCAATGATCGGCGTCCTCAATATGCATTCAACTCCTGTTCACGCGCTTCCTGATACAACTGTCTGTACGATGCGTAACGGCTTGGTGCGACTCGCCCTTCCTCCGCGGCTCGCCTGACGGCGCATGCCTCCTCGTCGAGGTGAAGGCAATCGCGATACGCGCATGCATCCGCCCACGCTCGAAATTCGGGAAAGTGATGTTTCACGTCCCTCGACGCGACGGGCACCTGAAGCTGACTGAAACCGGGTGCATCCGCCATCCAGGTGTCGTCGTCAAGCCGGACCAATTCCACGTGCCGGGTGGTCTGCCGACCTCGGCCGATTTTCCCACTGACCTCGCCCGTCTTAAATGCCATTCCCGGCGCCAAGGCGCTTGCGAGCGTCGACTTGCCCGCGCCGGA
Source organism: Alicyclobacillus vulcanalis (assembly GCF_900156755.1). Classification (GTDB taxonomy): domain Bacteria; phylum Bacillota; class Bacilli; order Alicyclobacillales; family Alicyclobacillaceae; genus Alicyclobacillus; species Alicyclobacillus vulcanalis. The sequence goes on along the minus strand of NZ_FTOO01000009.1, from coordinate 129,052 downwards.
GGGGCCCGCGAGCACGGTCACGCGCCCCTGCAACCGCGCGCGGATCTCGGCCACCCCCAGGGCTTGCTTCGCGGCGACGGCCATCGCCGTGTAACCGGCGCGCCGATACAGGTCGCAGATCGCGCGCACGTTTTCGGGCGAGGCGAGGTCCGCCTTCGTGAACGCGATGGTCGGTTCCACGCGCGCCACGCTCGCCAGCAACAGGATTTTGTCGAGCATGTACAGGTTCAGATCCGGCGTGACGAAGGAACAGGCGATCACGACGTGATCGACGTTGGCGATGGGCGGGCGGATGAGTTCCGTGCGCCGCTCGAGCACCTCGCGGATGACGCCCTCCTGGGTTCCCGTGGGCTCGTAGCGGACGAAGTCCCCGACGAGCACCGTCGTGCCCTTGACCTTGAACACGCCGCGCGCCCGGCATCGGACGACGTTCCCGTCGTCGAAGACGTCAAAAAACCCGCTGATGGCGCGTATCACTCGCCCTTCTCTCACCGCGCTCCCCCTCAATGCCCCTTGCGCTTCTGGTGCCCGGGCGGGCCCCCGGCAGGCGGCTGGGGTGGCTGAGGCACAGCTCCAGCCGTGGGCTGCGTGCTGTTGTTCGCCCCGCCGACCGTGTTCCCCACAGCGTTCGTGCCGTTCCCCGCGTTGTCGCCCTGGGACGCGTTGTTCGAGCCGGTGGTTGCGTTCCCCGTGCTGTTGCCCGTCTCGTTCGACGGCGCAACGGACGCCGGGTTCGGCACCACGTATAGGTTGATGGTCGATCCCGCCGGCACGCGGTCCCCCTGAATGTAAGGATAGACGTACGATACGAGCGGATTTTGGTTGACGAGATCGCTCGGCGTCACGGTGCCCAAGGTGAGTCCGGCCGCTTGGATGGCCGCCTCCGCCTGCTGCAGCGTCAAGCCCACGAGCTTCGGCACGGTGACATACTGCTGTTGGCTCACGGTCAGGGTGATCTTCGCCGTGATGGGGACCTGCGTCCCAGGAGACGGATCGCTTGAGATGACATCGCCCGACGGCACCGAGTCGCTCGTCTCGGTCTGCACCACAATGTTGTTCGCGGAGAAGCCCGCGCTGACCAGGGCCTGCTTCGCCTGGTCCAGAGGTTCGTTGGTGACGTCTGGCACCGCCACTTTCGGTGCGCCCTGGCTGACGTACAGCGTGATGTCCCGCGTCTTTTTCACCTGGGTGTTTCCTGCGGGAGACTGCTGATACACGATTCCCGATGCCGCCTTGAGATTGGGCTCAAACTTCTCCTGAATCTGCTGCCGGGAGAAGCCCGCGGCCTCGAGCGTCGCCACGGCGGACGCGACGGGCTTGCCGACCACGGACGGCAACTCCACATTCGGGACCGTCAACAGTTTCGTGACGATGTCAATGGCAGCGTAGCCCCCAAGGCCAAGGGCCACCACGGACAGGATGACGATGCCCGTGATGAGGCTGACCCTTTTCCAGCGCGCCATGGGAGGCTTGGCTCGCCCCCCATCCTCTTCCGAATCGCCCTCGGTTCCCGCCGATTTCAGCGCCTCGCTCAGCCGATCGCCCATGGCAGGCACGACGATGGTCCGATCATCGACGCCGCCCGAGGGCGTGTACTTCGGCACGTTCGGCCGCTCGAGCGCCCTGTCGAGATCGGCCATGACCGCCGCCATGTCGGGATACCGGCTCTCCGGCTCCTTCGCCAAGCAGCGCAAGACGATGTTTTCCACGCTCTGCGGAATTTCCTTGTTGAGCTGGCGCGGCTCGACAAACGGATCGCGAAGATGTTTGAGCGCAACCGTGACCGGGGACTCTCCCTCAAATGGAAGTTTGCCCGTCAACATCTCGTACATGACGATCCCGAGCGAGTAGATGTCGCTCTTGGCGTCCGTGGGCCCGCCCCGCGCCTGCTCAGGCGAAAAATAGTGAACGGAGCCGAGCACCGTGGTCGCCTGACGGTGCGTGATGGTCTGCCCCGTCGCGGCCCTGGCGATGCCAAAGTCGGCCACTTTCACCTGCCCGGTTTTGGTCAGCAGGATGTTGTGCGGCTTGATATCGCGGTGCACGACATGCAGTTCGTGCGCATGCTGCAGCGCCGAGCAGATTTGCCGGCTGATGCGGATGACTTCCTCGACCCGAAGCGGCGCACGCTCGACGATCACGTCCTTCAGCGTGGGGCCGTCGACATACTCCATGACGATGTACTGCTGGCCGTCCTCCACGCCGACGTCGTAGACGTTGACGATGTTGGGATGAGACAGGCGCGCAGCGGCCTGCGCCTCCTGGCGAAAACGGCGGACGAACTCCTCGTCCTCCGCATACTGGGTGCGCAGCATCTTTACGGCCACCGTTCGATCGAGCAGCATATCCGTGGCGCGGTAGACCTCGGCCATGCCGCCTTCCCCAATTTTTTGCTCGAGACGGTAGCGCCCCCCGAGCGCGCGCGCCGTCATGCGCTGGTATCCTCCTCTCGATGCACCGCGACAAGCGCGGTCACGTTGTCCGTCCCGCCCCGTGCAAGCGCGAGCTGCACCATGGCATCCACGGTTTTGGAAACGTCCTCCTGTCCTCGAGCGCCGCGAACCTGCTCCAGAAACGCTCTCAGCTCGTCGTCTTCGACCAGATTCGACAGCCCGTCCGAACACAAGAGCAGAACATCGCCTTCCGCCCACGGCACCTCGGTCACATCGGGCAGGCTTGCGGGCTCGGTGCCAAGCGATCTCGTCACGATGTTGCGCTGTGGATGATGCCTGGCCTCGGCGGCCGACAGGTGCCCTCTCCGGACCAGTTCCGCCACGAGGCTGTGGTCCTCGGTGATTTGGCGAAACTCACCGCCGATGAGCCCATAGGCGCGGCTGTCGCCCACATGAGCCACGACCATCCTGTCCGCGAGTGCGAGCGCGCACACGATGGTCGTCCCCATGCCGGTGTATTCGGGCACTGCGGACGCCTGACGATAGATTTCTGCATTCGCGTCCGCAATGGCCAAGTACACCACGTCGCGCGGATCCGCCTCGTCGTGCAGGTGGCGCTCCACGTAGGCGCTCACCCGCTCGACGGCAATGCGGCTCGCCACGTCTCCAGCCTGGGGCCCGCCCATTCCGTCCGCCACCACGAACAGCACGCCCACAGGCAATCCGTCGACCACGGCGAATCCGTCTTGATTCATGCTGCGCACCAGTCCGATATGCGACTTGGCCGCGTAAATCATCTCAACACCTCGACTCCCGAACCGAGCTTCATCGAGCGGTTTCATCACCTCAGGCTTGCCGGTTCGCGTACTGGGCGCGAAGCTGCCCACACGCCGCCGCGATATCGTGCCCCATCTCGCGGCGGATGGTCGCGTTCACACCCGCGTCCAACAGCGCCCGCCAAAAGGCGTAAATCTGCTTTTTGTCCGTACGCCGGTATCCACGCTCCGGGACGTAGTTCACCGGGATCAGATTGACGTGGCAGGGCAATCCCTTGACGAGTTCCGCCAGCTCTCTGGCGCATTCGAGGCTGTCGTTCTCGCCAGCCACGAGCGCGTATTCGAACGAGATCCGACGCCCTGTTTTTCGATAGTAATCATGACATGCCTCCATCAACTTGGCAATCGGGTACGCCTTGTTGACCGGCATCATGCGGCCGCGGATGGTGTCGTTGGGGGCGTGCAGGGATACGGCGAGCGTGATGTTTCGCCCCTCCTCGGCCAGGCGGCGGATACCAGGGACCAGGCCCACGGTCGAGATCGTGATGTGGCGCTGCCCGATATTCAAGCCGTGCGGGTCGGTGATGATATCGACAAAGCGCATGACCTGATCGTAGTTGTCCATGGGTTCGCCCGAGCCCATCACCACGACGGAGGATACGCGCTTACCCTCGGCGTCGAGCAGGGATTGGCTGTGCAGCACCTGCTCCACCATCTCGCCTGCCGTCATGTGGCGGATCATACCGCCGAGCGTGGACGCGCAGAACGTGCAGCCCATTTTGCACCCGACCTGCGAGGAAACGCAGACGCTGTTGCCGTACTGATGGCGCATGAGCACGGATTCGACGGTCACGCCGTCGGGCCAGGCCAAGAGGAATTTGGTCGTTGGATCGACTTTCGAGTCCTGCCGCACCGCCTGCCGGGCGGATCGCAGATACGCCACTTCGTTCAACCGCTGGCGGAGCGCCTTGGGCAGATTGGTCATCTCATCGAACGACGTCGCGCGCTTTTGATACATCCACTCGTACAATTGCACAGCGCGAAACGGTCGTTCCCCGAGTTCTCGCTCGACCCACGCGCGCAACTCGCTGAGTGTAAAGTCGTACAGATGGACCATGTTCTCACCCCCCTCGTCCGTCTCGCGTCATGCGCGGCGAAGCCGCGCCATGAAGAAGCCATCCGTCGCGTAGGCGTCGGGCCACAGAAGAAGCCCGGGCCGACAGTCGCCCGAGAGCTCGGGCCACGCGCGAAAGTCCTCTGCAACGTCCTCCACGCGCACGCCTGTGGACGGATCGGACGCCACCCTTTGGACCACCGACTCGTTTTCTTCTTTCAACAGTGTGCACGTCGAATATACAATACAGCCGCCCGGGCGCACGATTTCACATGCGTGCCGCAGAAGCTCGTACTGCAGCTCCGCGAGCGCGCGCACGTCATCCGGGCGCCGGCGATACCGGAGATCCGGGCGCCGGCGCATGACGCCAAGTCCGGTGCAGGGCGCATCCACGAGCACCGCATCGTACGGGGCCGAAGGCTTGACCTGCCGCCCATCGCCGAGCTTCGGGCGCACGATCGCCAACCCGAGCCGCTCGGCCTGGCGTCGGATGGCGCCGACTTTGGCCATCGTCACGTCGTAGGCGTCGATCTCGCCGCGATCGCCCATCAGCTCCGCGACATGCGTCGTCTTGCCGCCTGGAGCTGCGCACAAGTCGGCCACGCGCATGCCGGGTTCCGCGCGCAGGAGGGGCGCCACGAGCATGGCGCCCTCGTCCTGGAGCGTCACCCAGCCTTCCCGGTAGGACGGCAGGCGCGTCACGTCGACCTGCCCGGCGATCCTCAACCCGTCCCTGGCGAGGGCCGCGGGCGTTGCGGCGACGCCCTCGCTGGCCAGCCGAGCGGCGACAGCGTCGCGCGATCCGCGCAGCCGGTTGACGCGCAGGGCCATGGGCGCAGGCTCGTTCATGGCGGCGAGCGCCGCGATGACCCGATCCGGCCCGTGATCGTGAACGAGCCGCTCAATGATCCACGCCGGCACGCTGTATTCGACGGACCACCGCTCGACGTCGCGCGCCCGCGCGAGAGAGCGGCGCAGGATGTCCGCCCATTCCGGCGCGCGCTCGGCGTACCTGCGCATGACCGCGTTGACGAACGGCGCGGCTTGCGGCCGATGCGACTTCGCCAACTCCACCGCGTCGTGGGCCACGGCGTACGGAGGCACGCGGCTCAGCCAGGTCATCTGGTAGGCGCTCATGCGGAGAATGACGCGCACTTCGGGGTCCAGCTTCGCCATCGGCCGGCGCAAAAGCGGCGAAAGGAGCCAATCGATGGTCATCTGCCGCCGCAGGGCGCCGTACGCGATTTCCGTGGCCAGGGCGCGATCGCGCTCGTCCAGGCCGGACCCCGCGAGCGCCTCCTGCAATGCGACGTTCAGGTACGCGCCATCTCGCTCCACGCGGATGAGCGCCCGATACGCCCGCTGCCTGCCTTCAGCGATCATCCGTCGCCTTCCTCCTCATGCGCACGCCGTCCTCCCGAAGTCCCCGCCAAAACGCGCCGGCCGGCATCGCGCGGCGGCCGCTCGGCTTCACTTCGGCGATCTCGTACACGCCTTCGCCGCACGAGACCAGGAGCGCGTCGCCGCAAGGCTTCACCTCGCCGGGATCGCCAAACGGCTCTGCGTCGGCTGCACGCCCCGCGAGGACCTTCAGTTCCTCCCCGGTGGTCAGCACCGCCGTCGCGCCCGGCACCGGCGCGAGCGCGCGCACCTGGCGGTCGATCACGTCCGCGCCGCTCGTCCAGTCGATCCACTCGTCCGCGCGCGTCAGCTTGTCCGCGTACGTCACGCCTTCCTCCGGCTGCGGCATGGCCGCAAGCTCGCCCGCGACGTAGCGCGGGAGGTAGCGCTCGCACACCTCGCCCCCGAGCGCCGCCAGTTTGTCGTGAAGCGATCCGGCCGTGTCGTCGGGCTTGATCGCGACAGGCGCCTGCGCAAGGATGGGCCCTGCGTCGAGCTCGCGGACCATCTCCATCAGCGTGATGCCTGTCTCTTCATCGCCGGCCAAAATCGCCCGCTGAATAGGCGCTGCGCCGCGCCAGCGCGGAAGCAGCGACGCATGCACGTTGACCGCGCCCACCTGCGGAAGGCGCAGCCAGCGCTCCGTCAAGATGTTGCCGTACGCCGCCGTGACGATCAGATCGGGCGCAAATCGGCGCGCGTCCTCCCACGCGTCGCGCAGGCGCTCCGGCTGCCACACGGGCAGGCCGAGCTCGAGGGCCCGCGCCTTGACCGCGGGCGGCGCGAGTTTCCGGGCCCGGCCCCGCGGCCGATCCGGCTGCGTGATGACGGCCACCTCGTAGCCCAGGCGGCAGAGCGCCTCCAGGCTCGGCACGGCAAAGTCCGGCGTCCCGAGAAAGAGCGCGCGCACCGTCATCGCGACGACTCTCCGACCGGCTGGCGCTCAATCTCCTCCGGCCGCAGGTAGTCGGTGAACAGGATGCCATCCAGGTGGTCGATCTCGTGCTGCAAGCAACGGGCCAAGAGATCACGGCCTTCCAATTCGAAAAACTCCCCATACCGGTTCTGCGCCCGCACGCGCACGTACGCGGCGCGCTCCACCACGCCCGAAAGCCCCGGCAGGGAAAGGCACGCCTCCCGTTCCCGCTGCACGCCGCTTCGCTCCACGATTTCGGGATTGACCAGCTCGATCCACGCCCGCTTCGCAAAACTGTCTTCCTTCGGCTGCACGTCGATCACGACAAGTCGCTTCAAAATCCCGATCTGATTGGCCGCCAGGCCAATGCCGTCGGCATCGTACATCGTCTCCGCCATGTCGTCGAGGAGGCGGTGAATGGCCGGGGTGAACTGTGTCACCACATGGGCCTTTTGCCGAAGCACAGGGTCTTCTCCTTTGCGAATGATGCGAATGGCCATTGGCTCGTCCCCTCCCTGTTTCATCAGCCGATCCGCTGAGCGTTCACGTCGAGCACCGCCGACCCGCCCAGCCGGTTCATCTTCTCCTTCACCAACCGGTATGCGCGCACCACGTCTTCCTTCACATCCTGCCACGCGGCGTACTTCATCACAACCTGATATCGATAGACGTTGTCAATTCTTCGAATTCCACTCGGCCCGGCCGGCAACACCACGAGCGACCTGGCCGAGGGAGACCGCCCAAGCTCTCGCTCGAATCGGGCCGCGGCGCCTCGCGCCAAGCGCTCCTCCGAGTGAGATGCAAGAAACACCGCGAGCTCGCAGAACGGCGGATAGCGAAAGAACGCGCGGCTCTCCCGCTCCCGCTCGTAAAACAGGCGATAGTCATGCTGTTTCGCCGCTTCTACGGCCCGGTGGCCCGGCTGATACGTCTGAATGAGCGTGATCCCGTCCGTCTCCGCCCGCCCTGCCCGGCCCGCCACCTGCGTCAACAGCTGAAACGCGCGCTCATTGGCGCGATAGTCCGGAAGCGTCAGCATCGCGTCGGCCGCCACCACGCCCACCAGCCGCACGCGCGGGAAGTCGAGGCCCTTCGCGATCATCTGGGTGCCCACGAGGACGTCCGCTTCCCCCGCTTGAAACCGTTCGATGATCGCCTGGAGCGATCCCTTTCTCCTCGTCGTGTCGAGGTCCATGCGCAGCACGCGCATCGACGGCCACGCCCTGCGCAAATGCTCCTCGACCTGCTCCGTGCCGAGGCCGTACGGCATCAGGGCCTCCTCGCCGCAGTCGGGGCAGCGCCTGGCAAGCGGCTCCTCATGGCCACAGTAGTGGCACACCAGGACGTGTCCCTCCGCGCTGCGGTGAACCGTGAGGTGAATGTCGCAGCGCGGGCACTCCATGCTGTGGCCGCACGCCCTGCACAGCGCCGCATGCGCAAACCCCCGCCGGTTCAGAAACAGGATGGCCTGCATGTCGCGCGAGACCGTCGCCTCGAGCTCGGCGGCCAGTCTGCGGCTGAAGATGGATCGGTTTCCCGTCCTAAGCTCCTCCCGCATATCGATAATTTCGATCGGCGGCAGAGGGCGCTGGTTCGCGCGAACCGGAAGCGAGACCAGCTTCGCGCTCCCTTGTTCCACGCGGTACATCGAGCTGAGCGAGGGCGTCGCAGAACCCAGGATGACAAGCGCACCCGCCTGTTTCGCGCGCCACATCGCCACCTCGCGCGCGTCGTAATGCGGCGCATCCTCCTGTTTGTACGACGGCTCGTGTTCTTCGTCGATCACGACGAGCTTCAGCGCCCGCATCGGCGCAAACACCGCCGATCGCGCGCCAATGACCACACTCGCGTCGCCGTCCAAGACCCTGGTCCACTCTTCGCGCCGCTCCCCCAGCGAGAGGCCGGAGTGCAACACCGCGACTTGCCCCCCAAAGCGGCGCTCAAACCGCCGCACGAGCTGCGGCGTCAGCGCGATTTCCGGCACCAGCACGAGCGCCTGACCGCCATCCTCGATGGCCCGCCGGATGAGGTGCATGTACACCTCCGTCTTGCCGCTCCCCGTCACGCCGTGTAGCAGCGCGACGCCGTGACCCTGATCCGCCATCTCGGCCAAGTCCCTCACTGCGCGCGCCTGGTACGGCGTGAGCTCCGGCCAACGTTCGAGTTCCTCCCCGGCCGCCCACCGGTGCGACGCGCGGCGTTCCTCGACGCGCACGAGCCCCGCAGCCACGAGCGGCTGAACGGAAGCCGGCGGGTACAGCCGCTTGTCCCAGGCGACTTCGCCCACATCCGCCAACACTTCCAGGCAGTCGCTCTGTCGCCTCGCCCGGCGCCTGCGGGCCTCCGCCTCACGCCGCAACACGTCCGCCGGCGCCGAGCCGACCAAGTATGCCTGCCGTTTCTCGCCGACCGCCTCGTCCACCCGGATCTCTTCTCGCAGAAACCCTGCCGTCATCCACGCCCTGACCATGCGCTCGTCATGTCGAGATTTCGCCCGAATGTCGCTTAACGCCGGCTCGGCCTCGGCGATGTGTTGAAACAGGGCCAGGCCTCGCACGTCGTCGGGAATCTCGGCGCCCGCAGCCGGGACGAGCACGCTGCGCACGCGCAGCCGGAACGCCCCCGGCAGGATGGCCGAGACCGCCTCGGGCAGCGTGGCGGCGTAACGGTCGCACAGCCACTCCGCCATCCGCATTTGGTCGCTCGTCAGGACAGGGGCGCGATCGACCACGCGCGCGAGGGGGCGCAAATCCGTCGCGCCGGAGGCTTCCCGGAGCGCCCACACGATGCCGGAACGCATGGACGAGCGCATCGGCACCACGACGCGCATGCCCGGCGCCACGTCGACACCGGGCGGCACGGCGTAGCTGAACCGCTTGTCCAAAAACAGCGCTGTCCCATCGACCACGACCTCCGCGACGCGGATGGTCCGAGCGGTCATAAAGGCCGCTCACCGTCCGACACGCGCAACGCCTGGCGCACGCGCGTCAAGATGTGATCCGCCACTCGGTGCTTTTCCATGACGGGGAGCGATTCCAGCGATCCGTCCTTGCCAATGAGCGTGACCTGGTTGGTATCCACTTCAAAGCCCGCGCCCGGCGCGGTCACGTCGTTGACCACGATGAAGTCGAGGTGCTTTTCCACCAACTTTTTGCGCGCGTGGTCCACAGGCGCGTCGGTCTCAGCCGCAAAGCCCACCACCACCTGACCGGGCCGCTTGAGCCGGCTCGCCGCCAGCAAGATGTCAGGCGTTTCGACGAGATCGAGCTGAAGAGGGCCCTGTGACTTTTTCCACTTGTGTTCGTACGTGCGAGCAGGGCGAAAATCAGCGGGCGCGGCGGCCGCGATCAACGCATCGACCTCGGGAAAGAATTCACTCACCGCGTTCAGCATCTGCTCCGTGGAACGCACGTAGACCATCCTGGCGCCCGGTACGGGCTTGAGGTGCGTGGGACCCGACACGAGCGTCACCGAAGCCCCTCGGCGCGCGGCCTGGAGCGCCAATGCGTAGCCCATTTTCCCGCTGGAGCGGTTGGTGAGATAGCGGACGGGATCGATGTCCTCGACCGTGGGCCCCGCCGTGATGAGAATGGAGAGCCCCTCCAAATCGCGGTCTTGGTGCAACACAGCTTCGATCACGTCCGCGATGTCCTCGGGTTCCGGCATGCGCCCGCGACCCGTATAGCCGCAGGCGAGGGGGCCCTCGCCGGGATCCAGGACAAGGGTTCCCCGCCGCCGCAGAATTTCCAGGTTTTCCTGCACAGCCGGATGTTCGAACATGTGCACGTTCATTGCCGGCGCCACCACCGTCGGACACGTCGCGGCGAGCGCGGTCGTGGTGACCATGTCGTCCGCCAGCCCGTGCGCCAACTTCGCGATGAGATTCGCGGTTGCCGGCGCGATGACGTACAGGTGTGCGCGATCCGCCACCGCGATGTGCGCGATCTCCGAAGGATTGGGCTCCGCGAACGTGTCGAAGATGACCGGATGCTTGGTGAGGGCCTGCAGGGTGAGCGGCTGAATGAACCGAGTCGCGTGTTCGGTCATCAGCACCTGCACGTCATAGCCGCGCTTCACGAGAAGTGAACAAAGGTTTGCGGATTTGTAAGCCGCGATGCCTCCTCCCACACCGACGAGGATGGTCTTTTTATCCATACCGCACCCTCCTTTGGCTCCCGCCGTCACGACAAGAGGCAGAACAACGCGGGGTTGTCCTGCCTCCTCGCCTGACACGAAGCTCCGTCACTCGCCGCCCAGGTTCTTGCAGCGAACGACGCCATCGTGAATCTCCCAGAGCGCGCGGCTGACGTTCCGCGTCGTGGACGCGCCTGGTTGGTTGAGCGTCTCGTTTTGCAACTTGCGCGCACGCTTCGCGGCGAGCACGACGAGCGCGTACTTGCTGTTGCACCGGTCCAAAAGGCGATCAATGGACGGATAGATCAACAACGGTCACCCCATATCGATATCTCCGCTCGGTGAGCGGAACTTGGATTTCCTCGTTACACGGCGCTTCCTTATATTCTACATCCGGCGCGCGACAAAGAAAAGGTCATCCCTTATTCAACGTTTTGCGCCTGCTCGCGCAGCTTTTCCACCAAAGCCTTCATCTCCACAGCCCGGCTGCTGATCTCGCGGTCCTGCGATTTGGCAGCGAGGGTATTCACCTCGCGATGCATTTCCTGCACGAGAAAGTCGAGACGCCGCCCGACGGGCTCGCTTCGGGCGAGATCGGACCGGAAGGCCGCGAGGTGCGCCTCGAGCCGAACCAACTCCTCGTCGATGGCGACGCGTTCCGCGACAAGGGCCACTTCCTGCGCGAGGCGAGACGGGTCCACACTGACGCCGATTTCCTCGACTCTCGCCAGAAGCACCTCCCGATACGCCGCGACCGAGGCCTTGGCCCGCTCCCGGACGGCCGAGGCGTGCGCCGCCAAATCGTCGAGATAGGTCGCGCACGCCTGAGCTAAGTCGCGCCCTTCGCGCTCTCGCATGGCGACGAGAGCATCGAGCGCCTCATGCACGAGGCCGACGAGCGAAGCGGATGCTTCGTTCTCCGAGAGCGTCGCCGGCCGAACCGTGACGACGCCGGGGAAGGTCAGCCACTGGCGGGCTGCCCGCGGATCGAACGGGACGCCGAGCTTGGCGCACAGCGCGCGATCCGCCTCGATGAGCTCGTCGACAAGCCCCCAGTCGACGTGCACTTGGCCCAAGGCGCCCTCGCCTGCCTGAGAGACGATGATGTCCAGCCGGCCTCTGTGCACCCGCTCCCTCACCGCGTTGCGCACCGCCGGCTCGGCAAACGACCAATCCCGGGGCAGCCGGACCGCGACTTCGAGGAAGCGATGATTGACGGACTTCACTTCCACCACCACGTCGTACGGCCCGACACGCCCCTCCGCCCGGCCAAATCCCGTCATGCTGCGAATGCCCACGCCCACGCCTCCCGACTGGCCTGTTCTGTTCAGGATTGTAGCGATGGCCGGGGCAATTGGCAATTAAGCCGCCTGGTCGGAGCCGGATCGCTGCTGGAACTTATGGAGCTGGTTTCGCCCCACGCGGCGCACCGACAGGGCAAACGAGGGAACGGCGGCGGCGACAAGCACGATGGCCCAATCGCGAATGCCGAGCGGGACGGTATGAAACACCTCCGCCATGCGCGGGACGTACATCGTGCAGGCGAACAAGGCGATGGACGACAGCACCGCCAGGAGCAGCCACACGTTTTCAAACGGGTTGCGGCGCAGGATGCCGCCTTCGAGGCTCCGCGAATCGAAGACCAGGATGAGCTGGGCCATCGTCAGTGTCGCGTAGGCCATGGTCTGTGCGCGCGCCAGCTCGGCACCCTCGTGCATCGACCACGCGAACACCGCGAGCGTCGCGAGGCCTATCAGCACACCCCTGGACAGAATCTTCACCGCCATGCCGCGGGCAAAAATGCCCTCATGCACGTTGCGCGGCGGCCGGCTCATGATGTCGTCCTCCGGATCGTCGACCCCGAGCGCGATGGCCGGGAGGCCGTCGGTCACGAGGTTGACCCACAAAATTTGAATGGGTGTCAAGGGCAGCGGCCATCCTGCGAGCATCGCCAAGAACATCGTCAGGATTTCGCCCACGTTGGACGCCAGCAGGTACCGAATGAACTTTTTGATGTTGTCGTAGATGGCGCGGCCCTCTTCCACCGCCGCCACAATGGTCGCGTAGTTGTCGTCAGCCAGGATGAGGCTCGACGCCTCCTTGGCCACGTCCGTGCCGCTTCGCCCCATGGCGATGCCGATATCCGCCTGCTTGATGGCGGGCGCATCGTTCACGCCGTCCCCCGTCATCGCCACGACCTCGTGGTTCGCCTGAAGCGCTCGGACGATGCGCAGCTTGTGTTCGGGCGTCACCCGCGCGTAGACGTAGGTGTCTCGCACGAGATTCGAAAGCCTTTGATCGTCCATCGCCTCGAGGTCCGCGCCCGTCAGCACGCGCCCCCCTGGCGGCAGGATGTCCAGCGCTTTCGCAATGGCCGTGGCCGTCGCCTGGTGATCACCTGTGATCATCACGGTGCGGATGCCCGCCGATTTCGCCTTCGCAATCGCCGCTTTCGCCTCGTCGCGCGGCGGATCGATCATGCCGCATAGCCCGACAAACACGAGCTCCGACTCCCAATCTGCGCTGCGCGCCTCCTCCAGGGTGCGGAACCGGCGATATGCGAATCCAAGGTTGCGCAGCGCCTGGGAGGCCATCTGCTCATTGGCCGCGAGGATCTGTTTGCGCAAGGTCTGGCCGAGCGGCTCCTCGCGGTTGCCGAGAAGCACGTGCGTCGAGCGCCCCACCAGCACATCAGGAGCACCCTTGACGAAGGCGTACCATTCCTCGCCAGCGCGCACCAGGACGCTCATCATCTTCCGATCCGCGTCAAACGGCCGTTCGTCGATGCGCTCGTATACGGTCTCGGGGCGCTTCAGCCCGGCTTTGTGGGCGAGCACGAGCAGGGCGATCTCCGTCGGATCGCCCTTGATGGACTGCGGGAGCGATCCCTCCTCGTTCGGCTCAAGGTGGGCTTGGTTGCAGACCGCCGCAATGTCCACCAGGCTCTTGAGCGCCGCGCGCCTGCCCGGTTCCACGCGCCTTCCGCCGACCATGAACTCACCCTGAAGCTGGTGGCCCGATCCCGTCACGTCGACGTAGATGCCGTCCGCATAGATCCGCGTGACGGTCATTTTATTTTGCGTCAGCGTACCGGTTTTGTCGGAGCAGATGACCGTCGCGCAGCCCAGCGTTTCGACGGAGGGCAGGCGGCGAACAATGGCGTTACGCTTGATCATCCTCTGTACGCCAAGCGCGAGCGCGATGGTGACAATGGCCGGCAGGCCTTCGGGAATGGCTGCGACGGCGAGCGAAACGCCTGCGAGGAACATCTCATAGAGCGCGTGCCCGTGCAAAACGCCCGCCACCACCACCAGGACGGTGATGCCCAACGAAATCCACACGAGCGTCTTGCCCAGCTGGTCGAGCCGCTTCTGAAGCGGTGTCTCCTGATCCTCCGACTGATCGATGAGATCCGCGATTTTCCCCATCTCCGTCTGCATGCCCGTGGCCGTGACCACGAATTCCGCGCGTCCGCGCGTCACCATCGTTCCCATGTAGACCATGTTGATTCGCTCGGCGAGCGGGCTCTTGGCGGGGACGCGCACCCGCGGATCCTTGGCCACCGGCACGGACTCGCCGGTGAGCGCCGACTCCTCCACTTCAAGCGATCTGGCCCGAACGATGCGCCCGTCCGCCGGGACGCGATCGCCGTCTTCCAAGAGGACGATGTCCCCCGGTACCAACTCCTTCGCGGAGACTTCGACGACGGCGCCCTCGCGGCGCACCTTCGCCATGGGCGCGGTCAGCTCCTTGAGGGCCTTCAGCGACTTTTCCGCGCGCACCTCCTGGACGAAGCCCAAGATGCCGTTGAGGACGACGATGGCGATGATCGTGATGGCATCGGTATATTCGCCGAGCAAACCCGAGATGAGCGTGGCCGCGATGAGGACGAGGGTCATGAAGTCGCGAAACTGGTTGAAAAATACGGTCAACAGCGACACTTTGTTCCCATCGTGCAACAGATTGAGCCCATGCACCTCGCGCCTGCGCGCCACTTCTGCCTGCGAAAGACCGTCGAGCGACGTCTCCAGGCGAGCAAGGCATTCCGCCTCACTTTCTGCATGCCACGTGTGTTGTTCCACCGAGGACACCCCTTCGTCAACTTGTCTCGTAATCATCTATGCGCGGGCCGGGCGGAACATGTCCGACGGCGCCCGCGCGGTTCCCGAACCCGCTCGTCAAGAAATCACCGATCCCATTTGGGGAAACTGCGGTATACTGGCTTCGTGAGAGAGGAGCATCGAGCGTGGACGGTTGGACCTTGCGCCGCCTCGCGCGCGAACTCGACGAAGCGCTGCGGGGTGCACGGATCGACAGAATTTATCAGCCAGGCGAGCGCGACATCGTCCTCGCCGTCCGCTCGGCAACACTTGGCGCGCGGCGGTTGTTTTTGTCCGCTCATCAGCAATCCGCGCGCGTCCATTTCCTGGCCGACGAGCGCCCGGACAACCCAGCTGCGCCGCCGATGTTCTGCGTGCTGCTGCGGAAACACATCGAGGGCGGCCGCATCCTGAGCGTGCGTCAGCCTGGATGGGACCGAGTCCTCGAGATGAGCGTCGAAGCGCTGGACGATCTCGGCGACCGCCGCACGTACGCGCTCGTCTGCGAACTGATGGGCCGCCACAGCAACATCGTGCTGACCGAGGTGCAGGCCGATGGGCGCCGGGCCGTGATCGACAGTGCGGTGCGCGTGACCGAGGACATGTCCCGCTACCGCGCCGTCTTGCCGGGGGTTGTCTACCTTCCGCCTCCGCCGCAGCCGAAAAAGCCGTTGGAAGACTGCGGTCCCGATGACTTTCTCGGGCTGGATCCGGATTCCGGAAGCGCTCGCGCCAATCAGATGGCCATCGTGGAAAAGTTGGCTGGCACGGGGCCGGTGACCGCTCGTGAGATCCTTCACCGGACACTCACGAGGACGGGGCGCATTGCCCCTGAAGCCGTGTACGAGACCGCCGTGGAGTTGATGGCCGCTGTCGACGAGGGGCGCGAACCCGCCTCCGTCGGATTGGATGATGTCGGGCGTGCCGTCGAATGCGCCCCGTTTCAGCTCACGTCGCGCCCTCGTTTTGCGCCCTGCGACAGCATGAACGAAGCCATTCGGCGCTTGTTCGCGGACGCCGGCGAGGCGCTGCGCCAATCGCGGTTGGCTCGGGAGCTGGAGCGCGCGACGCGGGAACACATGGACCGACTGCGCGGCAAGCTCGTCCGCCTTGAGCAAGAATGGCAAGAGGCGCAGGACGAGGAGGACCTTCGGGTCAAAGCGGAGCTTTTGACTGCCTATGCCCACGCCGTACCGCGCGGAGCAGCGGAGGTTGAGCTGCCCAACTACTATGAGGACAACCGTCCCCTTCGCATCGAGCTGGATCCGGCGCTCGACGCCATCGCGAACGCTCAGCGCCTCTTTCGCGTCGCGGCGAAACGAAAGCGGGCGCGGCAGTGGATTGAGGGGGAACGCCAAGCCACGCTGCGCGATCTCCGGTACTTGGAGGACGTGTTGCAGGCGCTGTCGGACACGTCGCTGGAGAACCTCGAAGACGTGCGCCGAGAACTCGAAGCGCAGGGATTTCTGGCGCAGGCATCCCGGCGAGTCGGCGGAAGCAAGCGGGGAGCGCGCGAATCCGCGCCGCACGCATTCATGTCGAGCGATGGCTTCGTGATTCGCGTGGGGCGCAACAACGTGCAAAATGACCGCTTGACGTTTCGCAAGGCCGACAAACGCGACCTGTGGCTGCACGTGAAGGATGCGCCGGGATCGCACGTGGTGATTGAACGCGGCCAAGCGGAGGAGGTTCCGGAGCGAACCATCTGGGAAGCCGCGGTGATGGCCGCGTATTTCAGCCGGATGCGCGACTCGGCGAACGTGCCGGTCGACGTGACGGAAGTGCGCCATGTGTGGAAACCCAACGGCGCCCGGCCAGGTTTCGCGCTGTACGACCACCAAAGGACCTTGTTCGTGACGCCGGAGCGATCTGAGGTGGAGCGCATTCTGTCCAGACCCATCGCGAAGAGCGAAACGAGCGATTCCCGCTGAAGGAGAGATCGACCATGTCGCAAGAGCAGCAAGTGAATAAACGCCTGATCGTCGGGGCAACGAAGCCAGCACATGACACGAACATCCTCACCAACACGCAGGCCACCATCCGCGAGGCGCTGGACCGCCTTGGGTATGAAGAGGCCGTGTATGAGCTTTTGAAGGAGCCCATGCGCGTGATGACCGTTCGAATTCCGGTGCGCATGGACGACGGCCATGTTGAGGTGTTCACAGGTTACCGTGCGCAGCACAACGACGCGATCGGCCCGACCAAGGGCGGTGTGCGGTTTCACCCGGACGTCACCTTGGACGAGGTCAAGGCGCTTTCCATCTGGATGTCCCTGAAGTGCGGCATCTTCAACCTGCCCTACGGCGGTGCGAAGGGCGGCATTGTGTGTGACCCAAGGAGCATGAGCCTGGCAGAGCAAGAGCGGCTGGCTCGCGGCTACGTGCGCGCCATCAGCCAAGTGGTGGGGCCTGCCAAGGACATTCCAGCGCCCGACGTGTACACGAACAGTCAAATCATGGCGTGGATGTACGATGAGTACAGCCGCATTCGCGAGTTCGACTCTCCCGGCTTCATCACGGGTAAGCCGCTTGTGCTCGGCGGATCGCGCGGCCGCGAGTCGGCGACGGCGCTCGGCGTGGTGGTGGCGTTGCGGGAAACGGCGGAACGCATGGGCAAAAAGCTGTCGGAGCTTCGCGTGCTCGTTCAGGGCTTTGGCAACGTGGGTTCCAACGTGGCGAGGATTTTGCATGAGCTCGGCGCGACGGTCGTGGGCATCAGCGACGCAAACGGCGGTGTGTACAACGAAAACGGGTTGCCCATACCGGAACTCATCGAGGAGAAAGACTCGTTTGGCATGGTCACGCCGCGCCTTTCAGGCGTCATTTCAACCGAGGAATTCCTGACGAAACCGTGCGACGTGCTCGTTCCGGCCGCGCTGGAAAACCAAATTCACGAAGGCAATGCGGATAAAATTCAGGCGAGCCTCATCGTCGAAGCGGCCAACGGCCCAACGACCCCGGAGGCCGACCAGATCCTCCACGAGCGCGGAATCGTGGTGGTCCCCGACGTGTTGGCCAACGCGGGCGGCGTGACCGTGTCGTACTTCGAATGGGTGCAAAATAACCAAGGCTTTTATTGGACGGAAGAGGAAGTCAATCGTCGCCTCGAGAATATGATGGTGCAAAGCGTGCATACCATCCTGGACACGGCGGAACGGTACGACGTGCTGCCGCGCATGGCCGCGTACATGGTGGGCATCCGGCCGTTCGCGGAAGCCATGCGCTGGCGCGGTTGGGTTTGAAGATCGAGATGCATTAAGGCCAACGAAATTATGGGGCGCGGCGTGGCCGCGCCCTTGCGCTGGGGATGAGCATGAGGAGCGCACACTTGGGTCCCGAAGACATCGTCACCCGGCTCGGGATGCAGATGAAATGGAAGACGTGGTGGAACTTCCGAATCGATTTTGGCGGCTCGGTCCTCTTCGCACTCTTTAATGTTGTCGTGAACCAATTTTACGTGCCCATGGCCATTCGCCATGGAGCCTCCAACCTCGAAGTGGGACTCTTGACGGCCGCGCCGGCCATCGGCATGCTCTGGTCCCCGGTGTGGGCCAACTTCATGCGGACCCGTTCACCGAAACCGTTTGTCCTTTGGCCACTGGTGGTGGGCCGGATGTCCGTCCTCATCGCGGGTTTTGGGTTGACGCCGGGCGCCTTCTTGGTGACTTCGTTCATCGTCAACCTGATGAACGGGATCCAGGCACCCGCGTATCCTGCCCTTTTGGCGCGCATGTATCCTCCGACACTCCGCGGCAGGCTCATGGGGTATGTGCGCGTCGCGCAGGGCACGCTTCTCATCCCCTTGGCCTATCTCGTCGGTCAATGGAGCCAACATCAGGGTGACCGGTGGCCGCTCGTCGGCGCAGCCGTCATGGGAACCTTGTCCGTCCTTCTCTTCTCTCGCGTGCGCGAGGTGGAATCGCCCGGAGAGGGGCTGAGGTCAGACGAGCAAGGTCACAGGCTCCTCCAAATCTTCGGTCATTGGCACGTCGCCCGCAGCAGCCGGCCGCTCGCCATTTTCCTCATGGCGACGATGGCCACGGGCTTTGGCAACTTGCTCGCCGGTCCCATCTACCAAATCTATCAGGTGCATACGCTCAACCTGTCGAACGCCGAGATTGGCGTCACGCGCGTCCTGTATTACGTGGCGCTTTTGGTGGCGTACTTCGTGGTGGGTTGGGTCATCGATACGTGGTCGCCTCGCCACGCCATGTTTATCGGCATGTCGGCGTACGCCTTGGCGCCGACGCTCTATGTACTCGACGGATCCTACGGGGCGGTCATGGCCTCCTGTGCCCTCCTCGGCGTCGGAGATGCGGTGTGGGACATCGGCTGCATGGCGTACATCTTCCGCGCCGTACCGGGTCGCGAAGCGGAGGCCTTTGGACTCCACTTCCTTCTCTTCGGCATTCGCGGCGCCATGGCGCCCCTCATCAGCACGGCCATGACCCACGCGATGTCGCTGACCGACATCTTTCTCGTCGCCATGGGCATCTGCGCGCTTGGCATCGCCATTTTCGCCATGCCGCCAACCCCGCGGGCGCCCTCGCGCGCTGTCGAGGCGCCGCAGGCCGGCACGCCGTGAGTCACCAAACGGCCCCGGCCACGCGCCGCACGGCTCGACGCCAAAGCGCCAATCTGCCCGGCTCGAGTTCGTCATCGCCAGGCTCTGCCTTCCCTGCGATGCGCCGCGCGAGCACGTCGGCGAGAACGGCGTAGCAGACCGTTCCATTTCCGCCATAGCCCAGCGAGCAAAAGGTGCGCCGCCGACTAGGGTACCTCCCGGCGATGGGCCAGCCGTCCACCGTCGACCCAAACGTCGATGCCCAGCGAAACTCCACCGAAAACGGCTTGAGGCCTGGCAAAAGTTCGCCAGCCAGGCGAGCCAATTCGCGCGCGCGAACATTCAGGTCGCCGTCGCGCACTGGCCCGTCAGGCACGGGTCGATCGAGTCCACCCACCACGATCCGCCCTTCCTGCGTCGTCCGCATGTAGAGGTACGGCCGCGCGGTCTCCCAGATCATCGCGCCCTGCGGCCAGCCTGTGAGATCCGTCAGGGGCTCCGAGGCGATGGCGTAGGTGCAGCCCAGGGAGACGCCCGGCAGTGGGCGTGTCCGCTGAAACGCGTAACCGGTGGCGACAATGGCCGCGCGGCCTTTTGCGCGAAAGCCGCGATCCGTCTCCAGGATCACGTGCTCCCGGTCCTCGTCCAGCCTGACGACTGCTGTGTCCTCGAAGATCCGAACGGCGCCGCGATCGACCAAGTCGCGGAACAGGGCGAGCGTGAGTTTCAGCGGGTTCACTTCTGCATCGCCGTACGTCACGAGCGCCGCCTCCCGGCAAATGCCCAGCGTGTTTTCCACTTCATGCCGTCCGACGACGAGTTCAGCGGCGAACCCGGCCTCCGCGAGCGCTCGGGCTTCCTCCTTCAAGCGCGGGACGTGGGCTGGAACCGAGGCATAGCAAATGCTCATGCGATCGGCAAATTCCACGTCTTCCGGCAGCCGCTTGGCCATGCGCCTGAGCCGCTCCACGCCCTCCCAGCACCTCCGGTAGAATCCCACCGCGCGCCTGCGGCCGTGCAGGAGAATCATCTCCGACAAGGGCATGTCGTTGGCGTACTGCAGCAGCCCCGTGTTTCCGCGCGTAGAGCCCATGCCGATCTGGTGGCGTTCCAAAACGATGGCCGAGAGTCCCCGTTCGGCGAGCTCCCAAGCTGCGGTCGCGCCGCCGATGCCTCCACCCACGACGATCACGTCGGCTTCGACATCCTGAGCGAGCGGCGGATATCGCTTCACATCGGCAACCGATTCTGACCACAACGTGCGGCCCGTGTGCAGCTCCACGTGAGCCCCTCCTTCGCCTGACCGATAGCATGTCCTGTTCAGGCGAGAAAGACACAGGCGGCCTGTGGACTTCGCGCCCACAGGCCGCCGCGGCGTTCAGCTCACATGCCGTAGGTATCCGGAGACTTCCGCCAGCGCATCAAGAGCGCCACGTCCGATTCTTGAATATCGCCGCGCTCCAGCGCCACCTGAACCAGCACTTCGTAAGGCACGAGCCGGTACGCGGGAATGCCCGTTTCTTCGGCCCGCTTGGCGGCGACGTCGAAGTCGTAGGACAGAATGGTCAAAATCGCCATCACATCCACGCCCGCATCGCGCAGCGCTTGCGCGCACTGATAGGCGGATCGGCCCGTGGACAGCGTGTCCTCAATGACCACCGCCTTCATCCCCGGGCGCGCGTAGCCCTCAATCTGCTTGCCTCGGCCGTGCGACTTGGGCTCGGCGCGGACGTAGGCACACGGCAGCCCGAGCCTGTCGGCCAACATGGCCGCGTGCGGAATACCGCCCGTTGCCGCACCGGCGATGAGTTCGACCGCCGGCAGCTCGTAATCGACGATCGATTCAAATCCCGAAACCACCTGACTGCGCAGGAGAGGGTATCCGAGGATGAGCCGATTATCGCAGTAGATGGGCGACCTCCACCCGCTCGACCACGTGAACGGCTGATGTGGCCGCAACTCCACCGCGCCGATCTGCAAGAGCCCCTTGGCGATCGTATAGGACAAGTCGTCGTATTCGACGGTGAACGTCGGTTCACTCATGGTTCAACCCCTCCTTCACGGCACGAAGGTAGCGCGCGAGCACGGCGACGGGATCACCTGCCTGCGTGAGCGCGCGACCGAGCACGAGCCGGCTGGCCCCGTGGCGGATGGCCTCATCCGGCGGCATCACCCGGGCCTGATCGTGCGCATCATCATCTGTCAGGCGAGTGCCTGGGACGACGCGCTCGAACGAGGGCGGAACCATCTCCCGGAGCATCGCTAGCTCCTGCGCTGAGCACACGACGCCGTCCAGGCCAGCCTGCAGCGCCTGTTCCGTCAGGTGGCGGACCCACGCAGCCGGCGTGACCGCGAGCCCCATGGCCCGGAGGTCCGCGTCGTTCAGGCTCGTGAGCACCGTCACACCGACGAGAAGCGGCCGATAGGGCGATCCGTCCACGGCCTCCCGCGCCGCCGCGAGCATCCGCGGGCCGCCTGATGCGTGCACGTTCACCATTTCCACAGGATACTGGGCAATGGCCCGGAGCGCGCCCGCGACGGTATTCGGAATGTCGTGGAGTTTGACGTCGAGGAACACGCGCAGATTGAGCTTGAGCAGCGACTCCACGAACCGCATGCCTGCTCGGTGGAACAGCTCCAGTCCGACCTTGTACCCGTCGACCACGGGCGACAGGCGGTCGACGAATTCCAGGGCGCGCGCCTCGGAATCGACGTCAAGCGCGACGTAGATGCGCCGGCGGGCCTCGTCGAACGCGGGCGAGGCGAGCTCCTGCAAAAGCGCCTCAGACACCCTGTTCACCCCCCTGCCCTGGGACGGGATCGCCAAGCGCCATGGTCTGGAAGTGGATGAGCTTCATGATGTCGAGCACCGAGCGCACGGTGTCGAGCGACGTGAGGCACGGCACCCCGTGCTCCACCGCTGTGCGGCGAATGCGGAAGCCGTCTCGCTCGGGTTTGAGACCCTTCGTGAGCGTGTTGATGACCAGCTGGATCTTGCCCTGGCGAATGTCGTCGGCGAGATTCGGCGTGCCCTGCGCCAACTTGTTGACGACGCGCACCTCGAGCCCCCGATCGCGCAGGTACTTCGCGGTCCCTTCGGTGGCCGCCAGCCGGTAGCCGAGGCGCGCGAACTCACGCAGCAACGGGTAGGCCTCCGGCTTATCTTTGTCCGCGATGGTGGCGAGGACGGTGCCGTGCGCCGGGATGGCGATCCCGGACGCGATGAGTCCCTTGTAGAGCGCCTTTTCGTAGACGAGATCGCGCCCCATCACCTCGCCCGTCGACTTCATTTCTGGGCCGAGGCTGATGTCGACCTGATGCAGCTTCGCAAAGGAAAACACCGGCACCTTGACGGCCACCGCGGGCGATTCGGGCACGCGGCCGCTCGTGTACCCGAGGTCCGCAAGTTGACCGCCGCACACGGCGTGCATGGCGAGCTGCACCATGGGCACGCCTGTGACCTTCGAGAGGAAGGGCACCGTGCGCGATGACCGCGGGTTCACCTCGATGACCTCCACCTGGCCGTCGTGCACGATGAACTGAACGTTCATCAGCCCGCGAACGCGAAGGCTCCGCGCGATGCGGATGGTGTGATCCTCGATGACCCGCTTCACGTCTTCGGTCAGGTTCTGCGGCGGATAAACGGCGATGGAGTCGCCGGAGTGCACGCCTGCGCGCTCAATGTGCTCCATGATGCCCGGGATGATCACCGTCTCGCCGTCCGAGATGGCGTCGACCTCCGCCTCGATGCCATTGACGTACCGGTCGACGAGGACAGGGTGTTGCTGCGACACCTCGACGGCCTCTTCCATATACTGCAACAATTCATGGGTGCTGGTGATGATTTGCATGGCTCGCCCGCCAAGCACGTAGGATGGGCGGACCAGCACGGGATACCCGAGCGATTCGGCCGCCTCGACCGCTGCCTCGACGGTCGTCACCGTTCGACCTTCCGGACGCTGAATCCCGAGCTCTGTCAGCAACGCGTCAAATTTCTCGCGGTCTTCCGCCGCATCGATGCTTTCGCGCGACGTGCCAAAGATCCGCACGCCGGCGTCCGCGAGCGGACCGGCCAGATTGATGGCCGTCTGCCCGCCGAACTGCACGATGACCCCTTCCGGCTGTTCCCGGTCGATGACGTTGAGGACGTCTTCCACGTCGAGCGGCTCGAAGTACAGGCGATCCGACGTGCTGAAGTCCGTGGAGACCGTCTCCGGGTTGTTGTTGATGACGACGGCCTCGTACCCCTCCCGCTGCAGGGCCCACACCGCGTGCACCGTGCAGTAGTCGAACTCGATGCCCTGGCCAATGCGAATGGGCCCGGAACCCAGGACCACCATCTTCTTTCGCGGACTCGCCTCGACCTCGTCTTCGCGCTCGTACGTGCTGTAATAGTACGGCGTGGTCGCGGCGAATTCGCCTGCGCACGTATCGACCATCTTGTACACAGGGACGATGCCCCGGCTTTTGCGCCAAGTGCGGATGGCCATCGGATCCGCCTTGAGCAAGCGGCCGAGCTCCCGGTCGGGAAACCCGTTGCGCTTCGCCTGTTCAATCAAATCGCGGTGCTCATCCAAGAGGTCCTCAACGGGCACGCGCGGATTAGCGATGGAGGCAATCCTTTGCTCCAAATCCACGAGCGCCTCGAGGTGCCAGAGGAAGAACCGGTCGATCTTCGACCACTGGTGAATCTGCTCGACCGACACCCCGCGCCGCAACGCCTCGGCGATGGCAAACAGGCGATCGTCATCCGCCACCCGGATTTTCTTCTCGAGCTCCATCTGCGACCAGGTTTCGGCCTGCTTCGTCCATAGGCTGTAGGCGCCAATTTCCAGGCTGCGAATCGCCTTCAGCAGCGATTCGCCAAACGTGCGGCCGATGGCCATGACTTCGCCGGTCGCCTTCATCTGCGTGCCGAGCGAGCGGTTGGCGCTGCGAAACTTATCGAACGGCCAGCGCGGAATCTTCGTCACGATGTAGTCCAGCGCAGGCTCAAACGCGGCATACGAATCCTGGGTCACGGGGTTTTTCAATTCCGCCAATCGATAGCCGACGGCGATTTTCGTCGCAATTCGCGCAATCGGATAGCCTGTCGCCTTGGAGGCGAGCGCGCTGGAGCGGCTCACGCGCGGATTGACCTCAATGACATAGTACCGGGAGGAATGGGGATCCAGAGCCAGCTGCACGTTGCATCCGCCCTGGATGCCGAGCGCGTGGATGATCTTCAGGCTCGCATCGCGAAGCATCTGATACTCTTCATCCGACAGCGTCTGACTGGGTGCCACGACGATGGAATCCCCCGTGTGGACGCCCACCGGATCGATGTTCTCCATGTTGCAGACGACGATGGCGGTGCCGTCCGCGTCGCGCATGACCTCGTACTCAATTTCCTTAAAGCCCGCGATGCTCTGCTCCACGAGCACCTGGTGAATGGGCGAGAGCGTCAGGCCGCGATCGACGATTTCGTGATACTCTCGCCAGTTGGAGGCAATGCCACCGCCCGTTCCACCGAGGGTGTACGCGGGACGAATGATGATGGGAAAGCCCACTTCCTCCGCGAACGCGTCCGCCTCCGCCTGATTCCGCACGATGGCGCTTTTGGGCACAGGCTGCCCGATGTCCTGCATGAGCTGCCGGAACTTTTCCCGGTCTTCTGCCTTCTCGATGGCCTCGAGCGGCGTGCCCAGCAGTTCCACGCCCTCCGCCTCCAAGACGCCAGCCTCCGCGAGCTGAACCGCCATGTTGAGCCCCGTCTGCCCGCCGAGCGTGGCGAGGAGGCCATCCGGCCGCTCCTTGCGAATGATCTGCGTGACAAACTCCAGGGTGATGGGCTCGATGTAGACGCGATCCGCCATGTGCTCATCCGTCATAATGGTGGCGGGGTTGGAGTTGACGAGGACGACCTCATATCCCTCTTCCTTCAGCGCCTGACAGGCCTGCGTGCCGGCGTAATCAAACTCGGCCGCCTGCCCGATGACGATGGGCCCCGAACCAATGACCATGATTTTGCGAATGTCCGTCCGCTTAGGCATGCGCAAAACGCCCCTCTCTCACGCGCGTCATGAGGTCGATAAATTCGTCGAACAGGTAGCGAGCGTCGCTCGGCCCGGGCCTCGACTCGGGATGGTACTGAACGCAGAAGACGGGCTCATGCCGATGCACCATGCCCTCCACGGTCCCGTCGTTCAGATTGATGTGCGTCAGTTCAAGCGGGGTGTTCCGCAGGGAATCCGCATCGACGACGTAGCCGTGGTTTTGCGATGTGATGTCCACGCGCCCGGTGCGCAAATCCTTGACCGGGTGGTTCGCCCCGCGGTGACCGAACTTCAACTTGCGCGTCTTGGCGCCGCAGGCGAGCGCGATGAGCTGATGCCCCAGGCAGATCCCGAAGATGGGCACCTTCCCGATGAGCCCCCGCAAGGTCTCGACGGCATACGGCGCGTCCTCCGGATTGCCCGGTCCGTTGGACAGCATCACGCCGTGCGGCTTCCACCGAAGCACGTCCTCCGCCGTCGACGTGGCGGGCACGACGATCACGTCGCAGCCGCGCTCCAAGAGCGAGCGGAGGATCCCGGCCTTCATCCCGTAATCGATGAGCACAACCCGGTGACCCGATCCCGGCGCCCGATACACGGTCTGCGTGGTGACCTGCGCGACCGCGTCGGGCACGAGCGCCTCATCCATGCGCGCAAGCAGTTGCTCGACCGGCAGATCTTCGGTGGTCACAACGCCAGGCATCGCGCCCACGGTGCGGATGGCCTTGGTCAGTTCCCGCGTATCAATGCCTGCGATCCCGACGATTCGATGTTGCACGAGATACGATTCGAGCTTGTCGACCAGCTTGTAATGCGACGGCCACTCACAAAAGGTCCGCACGGCGAAACCGCGCACGTGCGGGTGGCGGCTTTCCACGTCGTCCACGTTGACGCCGTAGTTGCCGATCAGCGGGTACGTCATGGTGACAATCTGCCCGTAATACGAAGGATCCGTCAGGATCTCTTGATAGCCCGTCATTCCTGTGTTGAACACGACTTCTCCGAAGCGCGTTCCGGCCGCGCCGAAGTTCACGCCCTCAAACACGAGGCCATTTTTCAACACCAGCCGCGCCTTTCGCCGCCCGTCCTGCATCATGACAACCGCTCCTCTCCCTCGCAAAAGATCGCGCGCCCCGCGCGAATCGTCTCGACCACTCTTCCGAACACCTCTCGCCCCGCGAAGGGCGTGTTGCGACCCTTGGTGTAGAACTCGCTGGGGTCGACCCTAAAGCGCCTGCCCAGGTCGACGAGCACCAAGTCCGCCCGCGCACCAGGGCGAATCTGTCCGCCCTGCAGCCCGAAAAGTTGCGCCGGCCGCGCGCTCATCGCCGCAACGAGCCTTCGCATCGGCACCAGCCCCTCGCGCACCAGTCCCGTGTAAAGCACAGCAAACGCGACCTCCAAGCCCACCATGCCAAAGGGCGCCTCGTCCATCCCCTTCGCCTTCTCATCCGGATGATGCGGGGCGTGATCGGTCGCGATCACGTCGAGCGTCCCGTCGGCGAACGCCGCCAGACACGCGCGCCTGTCTTCCTCGGCGGCAATCGGAGGATTCACTTTCCACACCGCGTCCGGCCCGTCGATGTCGCGCTCCGACAAAAGCAGGTGATGTGGCGTCACCTCGGCCGTGACGCGCACGCCGCGGGCCTTGGCGAAGCGGACGATGGCGACGGACGCCTCGCGGCTCACGTGGCACACGTGCAGGTGCGCGCCTGTCTCCTCAGCCAACAGCACATCTCTGGCGATCATGGCGGCCTCGGCACTGCCCGGCTGCGCCGAGGTGCCGAGTCGCGCCGCCGCGCGCTCGTGCAGCGCGCCTCCCCGCGAGATGGACTCGTCCTCCGCGTGGATCATCGCCGGCTTGCCCAGCGAACGAAGTTCCACCAGGGCTTGCCGCATCAGGCCGCCGTCTTGAACGCCGCGGCCGTCGTCCGAGAACCCCAGCGCGCCCGCCTGCGCCAGCGATGCGTAGTCCGCAAGGCGCTCGCCGGCCTGGTCCGCCGTCAGGCAGGCGATGGGATGCACCTCGGCTTTGCCAATCGCCGCGCCGCGGCGGCGGATATCCTCGACGATCTCGGCGCTCGCGATGGGAGGCTTGGTGTTGGGCATGCAGGCCACTTGCGTGAATCCGCCGGCAGCGGCCGCCTGCAGCCCGCTTGCAAGCGTCTCCTTATGGGTCAGGCCGGGATCGCGCAGGTGGACGTGCACGTCGATGAAGCCGGGCAGAACCGACAGTCCCCGAATGGAGCGCACCACGTCCGCCTGAATCGCCGAAGCATGGCCAATCGCTACAATTTCCCCGGTCTCGTCGTCGTACGCGACGCTTGCCTCGATGAAGTCCCCCAGGCCGGTATCCCACACGCGGCCCTCGTCCAGCCGCACTCTCATCGCTCATCGCCTCCCAGCATGGCGTCAAGAAGCGCCATGCGCATGTAAAGCCCATTTTCGACCTGGCGGAAGTACGCGGCCCGAGGATCGCTGTCCACTTCCGGCGCGATTTCTCCCACGCGCGGGAGCGGGTGCAGAATGCGCGCGTGATCGGGCAACAGGGCGAGGTGGCTCACGGTCAACGCGTACAGGCTGGCCGCTTTGGGATCGACCTCGCCAGCCAGGCGCTCGAACTGAATCCGCGTCTGATACACGACATCGGCGCCGTCAATGCAAGACTCGATGTCGGGTGCGCGCTCGAGGGAGAGCCCGGCTTGCGCGAGTTCCTGGGCGAGATCGTCCGGCAAGCCGAGCGGCGCCGGGTGGAACAGGCGAACGCGCACGCCCGGAAATTTCGCCAGGAGGCGCAGGAGGGAGTGGACCGTCCGGCCGTACTTGAGGTCTCCCATCACAGCCACGGTGAGATGATCGACGCGGCCCACTTCGCGCCAGATGGTGTAGACGTCGAGCAGCGCCTGCGTGGGATGCTCCCCGCTGCCAGCGCCCGCATTGACGATGGGCACGGGCGAGTAGAGCGCGGCTCTGTCCAGCTCGTCCTGATCGTGGTGGCGGATGACGATGGCGTCCGCGTAACAGCCGACCACGCGAAACACGTCCTCGAGCGTCTCGCCTTTCTTGGAAGACGACGTCTCGCGCGCGTTTTCGGCACCCACGACGCTGCCTCCGAGCCGCAGCACCGCAGCCTCAAACGACAGGCGCGTGCGGGTGGACGGTTCGTAAAACAGCGTTGCGACAATTTTTCCTTGAAGCCGCGATCGCGCCTCGTCTCGGCTCTTTCCGCGCAGCCACTCGGCGCGCTTGATGAGCTGCCAGATGAGGGGCACGTCGAACTGGTTCACGGTCAACGCGTGGAACAACGCCTTGTTCATCTGCACCGCCACCGCGCTCACGCCCTTCCTTCCGCTATCCATACGCCGTCTACGCCGTCCACTTCCGCGAGGCGCACGATGACCTGCTCGTCTCGCGCCGTCGGCACGTTTTTCCCGACAAAATCTGGCCGAATGGGGAGCTCGCGGTGACCGCGATCCACGAGCGCCGCGAGCTGCACGCATCGCGCCCGCCCGGCGCGCATCATGGCGTCGAGCGCTGCGCGCACCGTGCGCCCGGTGTACAGCACATCGTCGACCAGGATCACTTTGCGATCCGCCACGTCGATCTCGGGGGCCGGCGCATCGGCCGCCACGGAGCGGTCGCGATCGTCCCGGTACGGCCGCGGATCGAGCCGATGACAAGGCACCCGCTGGCCCTCGATTTCGAACAGTTTCCTGCCAAGCCGCTCGGCGAGAATGGCACCGCGGGTGACGATCCCGACGAGCACGACATCGTCAAGCCCCTTGTTGCGCTCGAGGATCTCGTGCGCCATCCGCGTGAGCGAGCGGCGCATCGCCGCTTCGTCCATAATCTGCGTCTTTTGAGCCACAGATTTCCCTCCCAGGCACCGCGCTCGTCGGCACGAAAAAAGGCCGCCTCTCCGCGAGAGGTGGCCAACATCCAGGAGACATGCGCTCGTGCGCCCGTCTCCCCAACGTCCGACTCCTTACCAACCTCACGGGATTGGTTTAAAGGCAGTGTCCATGTTCAGTTCGAAAGTAGACTATCAGTTCGAAAGGTGGGTGTCAAGCACCCATGCGGCCCTGCCGCAGCCCTTCGAGCAGTTGGGCCATATCGGGCGGCACGGGGCTTTCAAATTGAAGCCAGCCGCCGTCAGGATGCGCAAACCCGAGCGTTCGCGCGTGGAGAGCCTGGCCTTGGATGGGCAGCGTATGGCGCGGGCCGTACACCGGATCCCCCGCGATCGGGTGGCCGATGGCCGCGAGGTGAACCCGAATCTGGTGCGTGCGGCCGGTTTCGAGGCGCAGGCGCAGGTACGTGTAGTTTGCGAACTGCTCGAGCACCTCGAAGTGCGTGACGGCACGCTTGCCGCCTGGCCGGACGGCCATGCGCTGGCGATCCGACGGATCTCGCCCGATGGGCATGTCCACCGTGCCCTCAGAATGGGGCAAGCGCCCGTGGGCGATGGCGACGTACTCGCGCTCTACGCGGTGCACGCGAAACGCATCGACCAACGCCCGATACGCGCGATCCGACTTCGCAAACACGACGAGTCCGCTCGTGTCCTTGTCAATTCGGTGCACCACGCCCGGCCGCATGGCACCGGCGAGACTGGACAGCTGGACGCCGCGCGCCAAAAGTCCATGGACGAGCGTGCCGCGCAGATGCCCAGCGCCGGGATGGACAACCACGCCGCGCGGCTTATCCACCACCAACACGTCGTCGTCCTCGTACACGACGTCAAACGGCACGCCCTCCTCGGGCACGAGTTGAACCGGCTCCTCCTCGGGCACGTCCACCTCGTACACATCCCCGGCTTCCACGGCATCGCTCGGCTTCAGCCGTCCGGGGCGCGCGCGGCGGATGCATCCGTCATCGAGCCACCGCTTGACCTGTGTCCTCGAGACCTCGATCTCGTCCTCCTGCAGTCGGTCGGTCAGCCAACGGTCAAGCCGCTCCCCTGCATCTTCCGCGCTCACCTCGTATTGCACATGGATGGCCGGTCTCATCACGTCCTCCTTCGATCAGTCGCGGGCATCGTTCCCGCCCCGAAAAGTGGAGAGAATCAAGAGCAGGACGCCGACGTCGATCGAGGCGTCCGCGAGGTTAAAGACAGGAAAATGGATCGTGTAGAAATACACGTAGTCGGTCACCGTGTGGGTCGGGGAAAAGACGCGATCGACCATATTGCCGAGCGCCCCGCCGAGCAGTAGACCCAGGCCGATCTGGGCCATGGGAGAGAGCTGAAATCGCGTATTCACGACGACGACCGCCGCCACGACGACGATGGCGACGAGCACAAACAGCCACACCTGATGAGGCAGCAGGCTAAACGCTGCGCCCGGATTTTGAATATGCGTGATTTCGACGACGCCCGGTAGGACCACGACGGCGCTGCCAATCGCCAATTTCGCGCGCACCCACATCTTGATGAGTTGATCGGCGACGAGCACGACCAGACCCACCGCATACAAGAGCCACTTCTTCGTCCCCACTCGACACGTCTCCCCGCAGGTCATCGCCTGCACCCTCTCGGACCGCCGTCGCATACCGTGAAAAGGCGGCACGTAAAGGGGTGTGAATACGGTGATTGTACCAGAGGGCGGCGCCTTCTCACAATTGATTGCACCGCCGCTTGGACCGCGGGACGCAAAGCCGCGCTCGAGCGGGATCACCATGGTGATCGATAAAGGCATGAACCTCATCGAGACCGAGCACTTTCTGTCCATGGCGGCGTCGACCGTGGATTTGTTGAAGCTCGGATTTGGGACGAGCGCCGTGTATCCCGAGTCGACGCTCCGGGCCAAACTCAGGCGTGCAGCGATGGCGCAGGTGACCACCTGCCCGGGTGGCACCCTGGGCGAGGTGGCTTGGACGCAAGGGGTCTTTCCGGCGTACCTCCGGCGCTGTCGAGAACTGGGGTTTGGCGCAATGGAGATTTCCGACGGCACCATCGTGCTTCAACCGGACGATCGCGCTCGCGCCATCGAAGCAGCCAAGCGTGTATTTCCTCTGGTCATCACCGAGGTCGGCAAGAAGTTGAGCCGGGAGATCGACCTCGTTGCTTGCGCCAAGGGCGTGATTCGCGACCTGGAGGCAGGAGCGGACTACGTCATCCTCGAAGGGCGGGAATCCGGCGAGGACGTCGGCATCTACGACGCGGGCGGCCACGTCATGGATGACCTCCTGACGGCCTTTGTCGACGCTCTGCCCCTGGCCGCGCGCCAGCGGGTCATTTGGGAAGCGCCCAAAAAGTCGCAACAGGTGGAGCTGATTCGGCGCTTCGGCCCCTCGGTCAACTTAGGCAACGTCCCGCCCGGAGACGCCATTGCACTCGAGTGCTTGCGGCTCGGTCTGCGCGCGGACACATTCGTGCTCTCACTCGGTGACAACTGAAGGGCGAGACGCGCGCCGATCAGGGCTCGTCGTAGTCGGTCAGTCGTTCAGCAGGAGACGGCAGCGTGCGCCGGTAGGCCTCCTCGGAGATGCCCTCGACCCACTCGACGTAGCCCGAATCGTCGTCCAGCTCCGGCTCGTCATAGTACGCGAGTCCGGTCTGTGGGCGGTCGTAGCGCATGACGTCCTGCAGGGCATCCTCGCCATCGTAGCCCGTCTCATCAGCGCCGTCCCGATTGAACTGGCCAAACGCGGGCGACAGCACGTCCTCCTCCACGGGGCGGCGCTCGGCCAGTTGGCGTTTCTCCAAGCGCCGCTGGCAGTCGACACAGCGCCTCGCGGTCGGCATGGCTTCGAGCCGATCGCGCGGAATGGCCTGCCCACAGTCGACACACCGCCCGTAAGTGCCGTCCTTAAGCCGCTCCAATGCGGCCTCGACATCCGCAAGCGCCCGCTCGTCCCGAAGCCGCTCTCCCATCGCCTGATTCCGAAGCGCGAGCTCTGTGGCGACATCTGCCGGGTGGTTGTCATACATCGAGAGTTCGGAGCATTCGTCCGGCATGGCTGCACCTAGGTCAGCCGAAGTCTCGCGCCCGCCGAGCCGAGTCTGAAGGTGCAGGCGCGCTTCTTCGAGCCGAGATCGAATGGCCTGTTCGTCCATGATGGCCCCTCCTTCAGTATGCAAATTGGCGCGCCTTCAGCTGGCCGTCCACGATTTGTACCAAGTCGGCGACCCACTTCCCGATCACCGGAAGATTGAGAAGCTCCAGCTGTTGCAGCACCAGAACCACGATCCCGGCGATGACGGTGAAGCCCAAGCCGATGCCCAGGCCGCGGAAGATGCCGCCGATGAAATTGAGCAGGGCCAGTCGCCACGGTGTCTGCAGCAAGTCCACATACGCCGCGAAGTTCACGCCTTCGAGGTATTCGGCCAACCTGAGCAGGCCTAGGTTTGTGAGCGTGTGACGCCGTTTGCGCCGATGCCACATCATCTTCACCATCCCGGGTGTGGAAGGTCTAGCGGTAGTGTGCCCGGCAAGGCGGGAACGATGTCATGGTGCGTGTTCACCAGTCTGTCATTGGTATTCCAGGCGTCTGTGTGTATGATGAATACCGGCAGGGTTGTTTCGACAGGAGAGATGAACAATGCGCAGAACATGGCTGCTCGCCGCTTCTTGGGCCATTCTGTGGATCGGCATCACGCTGTTCGCGGCGTGCTTTCTCGCCCGCGTGTGGCTCCAACTGGCTCTTCCTTACACCACGTACGTCGTGATCGACTCGTCGCTGGTCGCCTTCGGGCTTCTGCTCCTGTGGTATGCCGTCCGAAGCGAAAAAAAATAAGCCGACCTGCAAGGATCGGCCTCGGGTGCGCCGGACCGGCGCATCAGGCGAAATCGGGTTCTGCTGCCGCGACCTCTCGCCTCGCGAGTTCCCGCTCAAAGGACTCCCATTCGCCCGACTCCATCATCTCGAGCTGCGACTGGATGAGCGAGCGGAACCGCGCGCGGAAGATGGCCGCTTGCTTCTGCATCTCTTCAACCTCAAGCGCGACCTTGCGCGCCTTGTTCAGCGCCTCGCTGATGATCCGGTCCGCGTTCTTCTCCGCCTCGCGAATGATGAGCTGCGCTTCCTTCTTCGCGTTGGCCTTGAGCTCTTCCGCCGTTTCTTGAGCCACGAGGATGGACTTGCTCAAGCTCTCTTCGAGATTCTGATAATGCGCCAGCTTCTCGTTGAGCCGTTCAATTTCTTCCTCCAGCTGCTTGTTTTGGCGAATCAACGCCTCATAGTCCTGGATGACGCGTTCCAGGAAATCATCGACCTCATCCTCGTTGTACCCGCGCAGCGAGCGCCGGAACTCTTTATTGTGAATGTCGATGGGCGACAACGGCATCGCGAATCCCCCTCATCTCGACCACAGGCTTATGCAGGCCCCTCGTATGGGCAAAGGTTTGTCACCCTGCTATTCGACAGCAAGCGCCAAAATCCTTCACCCGGATGAGGGACGAGATCGCAAAACGCCCACGCGCACGATCCAGCGACCACGTTTGGATTGACCGACGGTCTCGATCACGCGCACGCGCCCAAATCCGCGGACCGACAACACGTCCCCCGGCCGTACTTCGGCGTCGGCCTCTGCCTCCTGATGGTTCAATTCGACGCGGCCGCTCGCGACGAGCGTCTGCGCGTCCTTGCGCGACAGGCGGCAGGCTTGGGCCACGATGGCGTCCATGCGGAGCGACATCACGGAGATGTCCCTCGGCTCGTAAGCCGGGGGCGGCAGATGCTGGACCTCGGCCACTTCGCGCACCCGTACAGGCACTCGGCCGACGCGCGACAAGCTGTCCATCAGATACCTCGTCAAAGGGCGTTCGACGAACACGTACGCCTCGGCGGGCGAAACCAGGGCGAGATCGCCCAAGGAGGCCCGCTTGAGGCCGAGGCCGAGCAGCGAACCCAACAGGTCGCCGTGCGCGAACGCGCCGCCCTGCGCCACGACTTGGAGCGCCTGAATCTCGAAGTCATCGGCGCGCACCGGCCACGGCTCCGGCAAGATGAGGAGCCGGACCCGCTCGGCCTCGGGGAACCCGCCGTGCGCCTCGACATGAAGGCCTGCCGCTCGCGCCACGCTTTCGGCAAGGTAACGCTCGCGCGGTGTGAGAAAATCGGTCAAATACGGCGCGTACGTCGCCTCGACCTGCCGCACCCAGTCCGAGGCGCGGCGGACAAACGGCTGCTCGGACGCGCGCACCCAACTGCCATCCGCCATCCAAGCGCCCCCCTCAGCTGGCTGTCAACTGCGTGAGTGTCGTATCCACGCCGGCCTCGACGATGAGGAATACCACGACGGCGGCGAGCCACGACACATCGACGGCCGTCCGCCCCAGGCGCAGCCGCGGGAGGTGGCGTCGAAACACCCAGAGGTAAGGCTCGCAGCACGCCGAAATGAACCGGCTCACCGCGTGCTGCTCTACGTTAGGCAGCATCTGGATGACGGCGCCCGTCATGAGCACGATGAAATAGATGGCAAACATCCATTGCACGGCGTCGGCCAAACCGTCCACACGTTCGCCCCCTCACGGATTGACGAGTTTGCGCCCGATGCGCACCAGGGTGGCACCCTCTTCCACGGCCACCTCAAAGTCGTCCGACATGCCCATGGAAAGATCGCTCAGCCCTTCGAGGGACAGGCGAGATTGGAGTTCGTCCCGCAGCTCGCGCAGCGCTGCAAAGACGGGTCGCGCGGCCTCGGGGTCATCGACGGCAGGCGCCATGGTCATCAGCCCGCGAACCGAAAGCCCTGGAAGCTCGCGAGCAAGCCGCAGAAGCGCCTCCGCTTCTTCAGGCGCCACACCGTGCTTCTGGGTTTCCCCGCTCACATTCACCTGGATGAGCACTTGAACGGTGACGCCACGCCTCACCGCCTCTTGGGACAGCGCACGAGCCAGTTCTGCGCGGTCCAGCGAGTGAACCCATCCGAAGCGCGGCACGACGTACTTGACTTTGTTGGTCTGCAGCGTGCCAATGAAGTGCCACTCGAACAAAGCCGCCGCCTCGTGCTGAAGCTTGTCCCGCGCGATTTGCCAGCGGTTCTCGCCCACATCGCGAATCCCCGCAGCGTGTAGCGCCGGCAGCACGTCAGGAGACGCGGTCTTCGTCACAGCTACGATGCGCACGCCCGCCGGATCGCGCCCCACGCGGCGACAGGCCGCCTCCACCCGCGCGCGAATCTCCCGCGCCCTCTCCTGCACGAATCCGTAGTCCACCGCTCATTCCCCCGTCTCAAGCGCGATCACGGCCATCTGCCGCCCAGCCCGCTCTCCCTCGCGCCGGTGCGAAAACAGATGCCGGTTGCGGCAAGACGTGCAGATGCCCGCGTCGTGGATGCGATCCGGCCGGACGCCGGCGTTCATCGCGCTCAGGCGGATCGCATGCGGCAGGCTAAACATATATTTTCCAGGCCGCCCGAACCGAGGCAACAGGGCGGGCGCGAGCGGCGTCCCCTGCACGCGTTCAGCCACGGCGTGGTCCACCTCATAACAGCAGCGGCGAATGCACGGGCCGATCGCGACGTGAAGATCGCCCGGATCCGTGCCGTACGCGTCGCGCATCCGCTCCACGGTGCGGGCGACAATCTCGTCCACGGTCCCCCGCCACCCGGAGTGGCACGCGCCCACCGCGCGTCGGACGGGATCGTACAGCAGAACCGGCGCGCAGTCCGCCACCAGGATGCCGAGCGCGAGGCCAGGGACATCGGTCACCATGCCGTCGGCCTCGACCGCAGACTCCTCCGGCGCATCCACGCGGATCACGCGGTCGCCATGCACTTGGCGCACGGTGCAGACGGCACAAGCCCCCATACCCGCCCGCTCCAACAGGCGCGCCCGGTTTTCCCTGGCCGCCTCCACTCCCAAGAGGCGCGCGGAGACGTCTGCGTCCGCGGCGGGCCAAGTATCCAGATGGCGAAAGAAAAACATGGCGCGCACACCCGGGCCCGCAAACGGCGGGCGAATCCCCAGGCCGCCATGTTGTCCAACGACGTCCGTCAGCAAGCGCATCCCTCCGCTCTCTATCATACCACGCGGCCGACGAGTGGCGTCACCCATCAGTACCCGCCCGTGCCTCGTTTGCCGGACTGCGGAGGGAGGTAGTATCCAGGTTCCCCGGGCGGACGCAGGTCCACGAGGATGACG
Source organism: Alicyclobacillus vulcanalis (assembly GCF_900156755.1). Lineage (GTDB taxonomy): Bacteria > Bacillota > Bacilli > Alicyclobacillales > Alicyclobacillaceae > Alicyclobacillus > Alicyclobacillus vulcanalis. Next base: position 92,533 of record NZ_FTOO01000009.1, on the reverse strand, counting down.
TCCGCGCCGATCTTCACAATTTGACTCCACGGTATGATGTAATCCTGCGATCCGCCCACCATGCCAAAGAACTTGGTCTGGCCCGGAATGACAATCGCGCGAATGAGTCCGCTGTCGAGATCGATCTCCAAATCGCCGATGGTGCCGAGCCGCTTGCCGTCTTCGACGTTCACCACGTCCTTCGACTGAAGCTCAGAAATGCGCACCACGCCTATCCGCCTCCCATCGGTCCTATGTCATCCTATGACCGATGGCACGGCGATTACGACTGGATGTGTTTGTACATGCGGTGGATCGCGGCCTTTTCCAAGCGCGAGACCTGGGCTTGGGAGATGCCGATCTCGTCCGCCACCTCCATTTGCGTCTTTCCCTCGTAAAAGCGCTTTGCCAGGATCTTTTTCTCCCGATCCGACAGCTTTCGCATCGCCTCCCGCAGCGCGATGCCCTCGACCCACGCCGAGTCCTTTTCGCGATCATCGTGAATTTGATCCATGACGTAAATCGGGTCGCCGCCGTCGTGATAGATGGGCTCAAACATCGAGACGGGATCCTGAATCGCGTCCAGCGCGAAGACCACTTCTTCTTTCGGCAGGTTCATCTCGTTGGCGATCTCGACGATGGATGGTTCGCGAAGATGCTTGGACGCGAGCATGTCGCGAACCTGGAGCGCTTTGTACGCAATGTCGCGGAGGGAACGGCTGACGCGAATGGGATTGTTGTCCCGCAAATACCTGCGGATTTCCCCGACAATCATCGGGACCGCATAGGTGGAAAAGCGCACGTTCTGGCTGAGGTCAAAGTTGTCGATGGCCTTCATCAAGCCAATACAGCCGACCTGAAACAAGTCGTCCACGTATTCCCCGCGGTTGTTGAATCGCTGAATCACGGATAAGACCAAGCGCAAGTTGCCGTTGACCAGCTTTTCGCGCGCCGAGGTGTCCCCCGCGCGAAGTTGTTCGAACAGCTCGCGCATCTGAGCATTGGTCAGAACGGGAAGCTGAGAAGTGTTGACGCCGCAGATCTCCACCTTGTTGCGCTTCAAAGAAGTCCCCCCAAGTCTGCTCGTCATACACGTGTGTACATATATCCCAAAATTCGTCTTAAGTATGTCCTGACTTGGACAGGTTATGCAGGGACGAAGGCGCGACAAGGCGGCGCACCGATGCGCCGCCCGAGGTGCGGGGTCGAGTCTGTCGAGTGCGGGGATGGCCTCGAGGATCCGCTTCACATCATTTTGTTGAATTCCCGCTGCAGCCGCTTGAGGATGCGCTTCTCCAGACGCGATATGTAGGATTGAGAAATGCCGAGCAGATCAGCCACGTCCTTTTGCGTCATTTCTTGCCCTGTGCCAAGGCCAAACCGAAGCTCCATGATGGTTCGTTCCCGCTCGCTCAGCTTGTCGAGGGCGTCGTAAAGCAGTTCTCGGTCCACCTCGTCCTCGAGATTCCTGTAAATGGTATCCGAGTCGGTGCCCAGGACGTCCGACAAAAGGAGCTCGTTCCCGTCCCAGTCCACGTTCAGCGGCTCGTCCAGCGACACTTCGGCGCGCAGCTTGTTGTTGCGGCGCAGGTACATCAGGATTTCATTCTCGATGCACCGGGACGCGTAGGTCGCGAGCTTAATCTTCTTGGACGGATCGAACGTGTTGACCGCCTTGATGAGGCCGATGGTCCCGATGGAGACGAGATCCTCAATGTTCACGCCCGTGTTCTCGAACTTGCGAGCGATGTAGACGACGAGGCGCAGGTTCCGCTCGATGAGCATCGACCGGACGGACGGATCGCCCGAGGGAAGCCGCTCAAGAAGATATTGCTCCTCCTCCTTGGTGAGCGGCGGAGGCAGGGCCTCGCTGCCGCCGACGTAATAGACCTCATCCGGCTGGCCCAGGAGGCGAATCCGCAGGCGGATGTAAAGGAGGCGAAGCCGAAGGAGCGCGAGGCGGCGCTTGGTCTCGAAAAGCTGGAACGCGTACATCGTCATCCACTCCATTCATGACTTCTGGGTGCAAGATGGCTTGAAACGTTCCATCCGCGCTGAGCACACCGGGAAACACTGCAAACAGGCTGTCCGCGCCTCGGATGCGCGAGCCATCCGCCTGCACCAGGTACACCGCCTTAGGTCGAAGCGCCACGGTCAGTCCGCGGCCAGAAGCCCCTTGGAAGGGGACGATGGCAAATCGAGTGCCTGGCAGCGCTTCGGTCAGAGCGTCGAGCACGTCCTGACCGCGAGCGACCCGCTCCCGGACCGCGTCGGGAAAGGCGGGCATGATGACTTCGGCGTCCATCAGCGATACCGGGCGTTTGGACACCGGGTCGGAGAGCGCGTTGCCTGTGTCGACCAGCGCGCGGCAGCGAACCACGTGTTCATCGAACTCCACTTCCAGGTCCACCAGTGAAGCGTCGATGCGCGCATCCTTGCGCAGCCTGGCTGCAAGGCGCTTCAGCCCCTCCAAGGCGAGCGGCAACCCGACCATCAGCCCGAGCGTCTCGCCCGACGTCGCGAACGCCACGCCTCGGTTGCTCCACAGCGCATGATTGAGTGTCGTACCCGGCAGGGCGAACCGGGCCGCCACACTCGCCCCTGCGACGACAAACGAGACGAGGTAGTAGATGCCGACCAGGCGGGCGAGATCGACCGCGTTGCGGTGTGGAAGGGCGATCCACACCATGAGCACCGACACAAGCGCCTTGCCAGGCCATGTGGTGGCAGGGGACAAGGCGGGAACGAAGAGCGCGAGCGCGTAGGTCGCACCCAGCAGGGCACCCATCAGCAGCCGCTTCCACCGGGGGCGGCGCTTCATCAGCCAACCCGTCGTCCAGAGCAACGCGAAGTCCATGATGAAGTTGACCATCCAGACGATGTCGATGTAGACCACCGGCAGGGCCTGCACACCATCACCTCTGGGGCAAGACGGCGTGTCCGATCCGACGACCCGCACGTCCAGAACGATCACACCGCATCGTTTGGATGAAAGTATATTGGATTTCTATTACGAAGCCTGTCGGAACTTGACGGTGAGCTCGTAGACTTTTTTGGGGAACTCCGTCGAGGGGTGTAGAAGCCAACGGATGAGGCCCGCGGGAATCGCGACCTGGCGCATCCGGGAAACACGTTCGAGGGGCGAGCCGCGCCGGCCGGCCCGGGTGCAGTGCGAATCCCTGCATTTCGCATCACAAAAGGCCCGCCGACGATGGCAGGCCCCTTGCTTATGTGCAAACTTGGCTCGAGTTATCGATCCCGTCCGAAGCGGCTGTTCTGACGGCGCATGAACGCCGGAATTTCCCACGGATTTCCCGTGTTTGGCACGTTCAACACGGGATCCTGAGCCGAGGGATGGCGCTGCACGGTTCCGCGCACGACGTTTTCATGCGCATCTTGATGCACGTGATTCTGCCGTGGCGATTGCTGCTGATGGCTGCCGTCAAACCCCGTGGCAATGACCGTCACCACAATCTCGTCTTCCAAATTCGGGTCAATCGCCGCGCCGAAAATCATGTTGACGTCCGGGTCTGCCGTCATGGACACGATATCGGCGGCCTCGTTGACCTCCCACAGGCTCAGATTCGTGCCACCGGCGACGTGCATCAGAATGCCCCGCGCACCGTCGATGGACGTCTCCAGGAGCGGCGAAGAGATGGCTTTTTTCGCGGCCTCGGCCGCGCGGTTCTCGCCGGAGGCGATGCCGATGCCCATCAGCGCCGAGCCCCGCTCCGTCATGATGGCCTTCACATCCGCGAAGTCCACGTTGATGAGGGCCGGCGTCGCGATGAGGTCGGAGATGCCCGACACACCCTGGCGCAGCACGTTGTCCGCTTCGCGGAACGCCTCCAACACCGGCGTGTTTCGGTCCACGATCTCAAGCAGGCGATCGTTTGGAATGACGATGAGCGTGTCCACCTTCTGCTTCAGCTCGTTGACGCCCTGCTCGGCTTGAATCATCCGCCGGCGCTGCTCGAAGCGGAACGGCTTGGTCACGACGCCCACCGTGAGCGCGCCGAGTTCCTTGGCGATCTCGGCAATGACGGGCGCCGCCCCCGTTCCCGTGCCGCCCCCCATGCCCGCGGTGACAAACACCATGTCCGCGCCCTTCAGCGCGTTGGCCAACATCTCGCGGCTCTCCTCCGCGGCCTTCTTGCCAATCTCCGGATTTGCCCCCGCACCCAGTCCGCGGGTCAGCTTTTCGCCAATCTGGAGCTTGGTCTCGGCCTTCGACAGCTTGAGTGCCTGGGCATCCGTGTTGACGACGATGAACTCCACGCCCTTGACGCCCGATTCGATCATCCGGTTTACCGCATTGCACCCGCCGCCGCCGACGCCGATCACCTTAATATTGGCAAGGGAATCCGTTTCGAAATCAAATTCCAGCACTGTGGGTCCTCCTAATCTCTTTGGCTCCGCACTTCCCCTGCGACAGTATGGTGTCAGCGCGCACGTGCGCGCACACACCGGCCGACATCACACGAAATCGCGCAGCCAATCTTTGATTCGTGCAAATACGCCGACGTGATTGGACGAACGAACCTGACGAGCGCCCGAGTTGTAGTCGGCCGAGCTCGGCCGAAGCCCCGTGCGCGCAGCGTAGACAATCATGCCGACGCCGTTCACGAAGGACGGATCCCGCACGCCGAGGAACTCCGGAACGGCAATTCGCACGGGCGCTTGCAGCTCTTCTCCGGCCAACTCAGCCGCCGATGGCGTCGACATCACGCCCCCGTGAAACACGTAACCCGCGGGCAACTCGTCGGCGTACCCCATCTTTTCTACTTCTTTTCGCACTAAGCCGAATATCTCCTGCATGCGAGGCTCAATGATGGTGGCGAGATCGTACTGCGTGAACTCTGCCTCCTTGTTGCTGCCCATGCGCGGCACGCGAAACGTCTCGTGCTCAGAGGCCTGCTCCACCATCGCGCACGCGTGGCGAAGCTTGACTTGTTCGGCCGCGACCGTGTTGGTCCGCAGGCCGATGGCGATGTCCTGGGTCACGTAATCGCCGCCGATGGGAATGATGCTCGTGCCCATCAACACGCCGTTGGCAAACACGCTGACCGACGTCACGCCCGCGCCCACGTCGACCAGGGCGACGCCCAGCTTGCGCTCATCCTGGGTCAGCGCGACCTGGCTCGCCGCCATGGGCGCGAGCACGAGGTTTGCCACTTCCAGTCCGGCCCGCTCCACGCAGCGAACAATGTTGTGAATGGCGGTACGGCTTCCCGTGATGAGGTACGCATCCACTTCAAGCCGCACGCCGAGCATCCCGCGCGGATCCATGATGCCGCGCAGGCCGTCAACGACAAACTCCTTGGCAACGACGTCAATGACCTCGCGTTCCGGAGGCAGCGCCACGACTCGCGCTTGCTGCAAAACGCGTTCAATATCTTCATCCGTGATTTCGCGATCCGCCGAGGAAACCGCGACCACCCCATGCGAGCTGTGCAGCTGAATGTGTTCCCCGGAAATGCCGACGTACGCCGATGGGATGCGGATACCCACCATGCGCTCGGCGTGATCGACCGCTTCACGGATTGAATCAACGGTTTTGTCAATATCGACAATCGCACCGTGGCGCAGTCCCTGACTCGAGGCGGAGCCCACTCCAATGATGTTCAAGTTGTTTCCGGTCGACTCTCCGATGATGACCCGCACCTTCGAAGTGCCGATGTCTAGACTGACGATGTAGTCCTCCTTGGCCAACCGAGTGGCACCTCCCTAGAGCGCCCGTGACTGCGATTCTTGATCTACTTCCACACGGATTTCGACAATCCTCTAGCGCTGGCGAAAAATCTTTGATTTCCAGAAATTCTCCCCGTCAGTCCTTGCTGGACGCCACGCGGCGTGCCACTCGGCGTTGGCGAATGAGCGTAAACACGTGGCGGCGAATGACGGCGATGTTCTGGAACAACCGGACGCCAAACGCGACGACCGCGGCCAGATACAGGTCCACGCCGAGCTGGTTGCCGATATAGGCCAACAGCGCGGCGACCAGGGTGTTGGTGAAAAAGCCGGACAGAAATACGGCGCTGTCAAACGTCTTGTCGAGGCTCGCGCGGATCCCGCCGACCACAGTGTCAAGCGCGGCGAGAATGGCGATGGACAGGTAGCTCGTGAACGCCACAGGAATCACGACGTTGGTCACCAGCCCAAGGGCCACGCCCACCGCCAAGCCCAATATCGGCAGCCAGTACATCAGCCGCTTCCCTCCTTCGCGTATTGCCCAGGCAACGGGCCGGTGTAGGGCGGCACCGTCACGCCGTGAGACGAGGTGTAAGCGCGCACGATGAAGTCTTCTCCCATCGCCTCAAAGTACCCTTGCAGCACGTTGACGGAAAGCCCAGTTTCCATCTGTTGGACGTTGCCGACGGCCTGAATGACATACGGCTGTTCGATGGGCCGCCCGTTGACGTGCACGCTGCCGATGCCGTTGACCGCGACGAGACGGATGGAAGACGTGCCGACGAGCCGCTGCCCGTTGATGGCGATGGCGGTGGCGCCGTTGCCAAACAGCACGTTGACCACCTCGTCCAACCACTGATCGGCCTGCTGGGGAAAGAGCGCCATCTGCGCAGGGCTCGCGCCGAGCTTCGCGTCCGGCTGGATCGTGATGGTGATCCCTGGGCCGCTGACGGAGGTGAGACCCGCCTCCGACGCCAGCTGACGCTCGTCCCTCGCCAGCACCTGACGGAGCTCCTTCTGACTTCCGCTCGCCGCGCGATACTCCGCCAGCTGAGCCTCGAGTTTGGAGATCTGCTGCTCGAGCAGGATGTGTTCCTGCGCCTGCTCCGACACCTGCGTGCGGAGATCAATATAACTGGTGTTTCCTGATCCGACGGGCGCCTCCGCCGTCAAATCGACCGTCACCATGAAGCCCAGCGCCGCCACCGTCGCGGTCGCCACCCAGACCAGGCTTCGGTTGGAGCGAGCTGGCATCTGCGTCACCCCTGCAATGAATTGGTGTAGGCGGGAATGTGAAGGTCGTTCTCCACCTCAGGTGTCGAAACCTGGAGTCCTTCCTGCCGCATCGCGTCCAAAATACCGCCCTGAATCTCGAGCGCAGACGACAGCACGGCCGGATCGCCAATGGCCGTCACGGTGAACGGCGCCCCCAGGCGGTGCCCATTCACGGAGACCACAGGCCCCTGGCATTCGATAGAAGCGGTGGCAAGCACGCGGTAGTCATTGATGGCAACGGCTTCCGCGCCCGCCGTGAACAGTTCATTGACCAGGTTGCGGAGCGTCCAATCGTGCGCGAGGATCTGCTCGACGTCGCTTCCGCCCGCGCTGCCGTCGTTGACCGTCACCTGGATGCCTGGCCCGTGCACGGGGGTGAGGCCCGCGAGAATGCGCTCACCTGTCATGCGCTGCTCGAGAGCTTGGACCGAGTCGTTCGATCCGGCCGAAATCTGTTCGAACTGCGTGATGTCCTGCGTCAACGAGGCGAGTTGTTCTTGCGCCTCCGCGTTCGACTGCTTTAACTCGTTCAGCCGCTCGGCCAGCTGGCGGTTGACCGCGGAGTTGCCATCGACGAGCACGCCGAGCGCGGCCGCCGCATGATTCTGACGGTAACTGACCGTCATCATATACCCCAGGGCGACAGCAACCACCGTGAGTGATGCGACAACGCGTCTCTGCGCGTTCACAAACACCCTCCTTCTCAGGGTTGAGACGATCCGTTCGGGCTTGTCCCATCCGCCGCCCCGTTTGTCGCGGACGCCGCGGGAGCTCCTTGATGTCCCCCGGATGTGGACGAGAACGGCGTGTAGCGATACGGCGGCGGGCCGGTGAAGTCGATGAGGCCCGGGCGATAGCCTTTCTGCATGAAGTACTGAACGGTTGGCGGAATGGCAGCCATGGCACCGCGCAAATCGGATGTGGCGGCGAGGACCTCGAAATCGTTGTTGAGGTACAGCGTGACCGTGCCGTCTCCGTTCACGTGAATTTCGGACACACCGGTGAGTTCACTCGCCGGCACCGAGGCCAACGCTCGGCAGACGGACGAAATCGCGGCGCCAGCCATCTGATGGACCGAGAGTACGGGCGCCTGCCCCGTTACGATGGGGTACGGAAGTCCGGCAGCCGACGGGATTTTTTGATACACGTAGCCGTTGGACATGAGCTCGAAGAACCCGTTGTGTGCGGCATAGACGGCGACCACGTCCCGCTCGTGCACATCGATGGACACGGTTCCGGACGGCCAGGCGACCGAAACGACCGCCCGATCCACCATGGGCACGTGCGCGACAATCGCCGCGGCCGCCTTTTTTCGATTGACCTGCCAGAGGCTCTCGCCGTAGGAAATCCCGCTGGCGGCGACAATCTGCGCCATCGGGACCGTCGTGTTGCCGTTCACGCGGACGTGGCGCACGCGGGCAAGCGGCGACTCCAACACCGCGACAAGTCCGATGAACGCGAAGAAGCTCACCACAATGCGCCGATTTCTCGCCTTTCGACGTTCGCGCTCTTCTGCCGTTTCCTGTCGTGGCATGCTTTCACGCCTTTCGCCGCCTGTGCGCCTCCCCTTCACTCGGCGCCCTGCACACGCGCGACGCGCGCGCCGAGCGCCCGAAGGAGGGAAGCCATGTCTTCATAGCCGCGGTCGATGTGCCGCAATCCCTCGACCTCTGTGACGCCGTGCGCTGCGACCCCAGCCACGACGAGCGCCGCGCCCCCGCGGAGATCGGCAGCGGCCACGCGCGCCCCCGACAATCGCGGCACGCCGCGCACGATGGCGGTTCGCAAATCCACCGATACGTTGGCGCCCATTCGCACCAGTTCATCCACGTGCTTGAAGCGAGCTTCAAATACGCTCTCCTGGACGATGCTCGTGCCCTTGGCTATGGTTAAAAACGCCATGAAAGGCGCTTGAAGATCCGTCGGAAACCCTGGATAGGGCGCAGTGCGAATGTCGACAGCGGATGGGGTTTCCTCACAGATAACAGAGATTATATCATGGTCGACCTCGGTGCGAACACCCGCGTCGCGCAGCTTCTGCAGCACGACGCCCAGATGATCGGCGCGCGCGCCCACGAGCCGCACCTCGCCACCGGCTGCGGCGACCATCGCCATGACCGTGCCTGCCACAATGCGGTCGGGAATCACGGTGTAGGACGCCTCCGCCAGCCGGGATCGCCCACGCACCTCGATACGCCCGGTGCCCGCGCCGCGGACGTCCGCGCCACAGGCGATGAGGAAGTTCGCGAGATCCTCGACCTCGGGCTCACGCGCGGCGTTTTCGATGACCGTCGTGCCGTCGGCCAGCGTGGCGGCCATGAGCAGATTTTCCGTGGCGCCGACGGACGGAAAGTCGAGCACGATGTGCGTGCCGACCAGCCGCTTGGCATGGCAGCGAATCAGCCCGTGCGACTCCTCGATGCGCGCGCCGAGCGCCCTCAGCCCCCGCAGGTGAAAGTCAATCGGGCGCTGCCCAATGACACATCCGCCCGGCTTCGAGACCGTCACTTCGCCGCAGCGCGCCATGAGGGGCCCCATCAGGAAGATGGAGGACCCCATGATCCGCCATAGACGTCTGGCGCATCACTCGAGGCGCAGGACGAGATCGACGTCGACTTCGCGCGAGCGCTTGGGCCGGTACACGCGCACCTCGTGGACGGCGGCGAGGAGCAAGGCGCGCTCCAGGTCGACGTCATCCGTCAGGCGCGTGCACACCTCGCGCACCCACTCGCTCCACACTTCCGGCCTCGCGAAGTCGCGAGCGCGTTGCTCCCTTTCCCGGCAGTCCTCGAGCACCGCCAGAAGCCGGCGCTGCTCCTGTGCAAAGGCCTCTTGGGACATCACGCCCGACGCCAACGCCTCCGCAATTCTGCTGAGCTGGGTGAGCGCGACCCGGCGCTTCCGCTTCGCGAGCCGCAATTCGTCCGAGACGGCGTGCATTCGGTACGCAGAGGCGACCTGCTCCAGATCAGGCCGAACGCGGCGGAGGATTTCCTCGACCACGAGGCGCTCGATCTCGGCCGCATCCACCTGGTTCGGCGTACACCCTCCGCCCGTGACGTAGCGGCCGCACCGATAAATGGGGACTTTCTGGCGCTCGCCAGCTTGCCGCTTGACCTGCCAGCCGGCGTACATGGCACTCCCGCAGAAGCCGCAGCGCAAAAGCCCGGCGAGGGGGCGCTTCGAGCCCTGCGATCGCGGCGACAAGTCGCGGCGCCTCTCCAGAAGTCGCCGAATCGCGTCGAAGTCGTCTCGGCTGAGGATGGGCTCGTGAGCCCCCTCCACGCACACCCATTCGGACGGCTGGCGCTCCCTCCGCCTGCCGCCCTGCGTCTTCCGCCGATTCCAAACGGCGATGCCCGCGAGCGCAGGGTTGGTGAAAAGCGTTCGCACCGTGCGATCCGTCCATAGCCTCCCGGTCTTTGTGCGAACCCCAAGCGCGTTGAACTCCATGGCCACGTCGCGCGGGCTGGCTCCGCTGAGCAGCAGGCGCGCCCCCTCTCTCACCCAGCGCGCCTCGCGCGGGTTCGGCGTCAACCGGCCGCCTTCCAGGCAGTATCCGAATGGGGGCTTGGTCGCCAGCTCGCCCCGCATCGCCAGCGCCATCAGGTTTTCATGCACGCGCTCGGCGATCATCTCGCGCTCGAACTCGGCGATGACGGAAAGCATTTGCGCGACGAGCCTGCCCATCGCCGTGGAAATCTCGAAATTTTGCCTCGTGGACCGATAAAACACACCGTGGAGGTTCATCTCTTCGACCAGGCGCGCAAAGTCGGCGACGCTCCGCGTCAGACGGTCGATGCGCGTGGTGACCACGCCCGACACCTTCCCCGCCCGAATGTCGGACCGCAGGCGATCCATCGCTGGGCGGTGCAACGATTTGCCGGAGTAGCCGTCGTCACAGTACAACGCATAGCGATCAAATCCGTGCGTGTGTGCGTACGCCACGAGCTGCTCCTCTTGCTCTCTCAGGCTGTGACCCGAAACCGCCTGCTCTTCGGTGGAGACGCGGATGTAGAGCGCCAAGTGTCGCTCGCTCACTCCTCGTTCACCCGCCTGCCCCAGTGGGCGAACACGCGCTCGACGAGCGGCCGAGCGATGGCCAGCAGGCGATTTGCGACCTGCGCCTCCACGTCCTCGGCCGGCACCCGTTCCTGTCGCCCCTCGTCCCACACGTATACGGCGCGTATGCGCATGACGATCCCCTCCCGACAGACCGATATGCGGGACGGGTTGACCATCTTGCCGAACGAGCTTAGCCCACGCGCGCCTGTTGACGGGCCGCAATGGCCTCAGCAATGAGCGGCGCCTGCAGGCGGCCGTTCTCGATGAAGATGCGGTTTGCGTCGTAGCCGGACACGACCACGCCGGCGACAAACAGCCCCGGCACGTTGGTCTCGAACGTCGACTCGTCGTGCATGGGGATGCCCGTTTCTCGCTCGATCTCGACGCCCATTCTTTCGAGAAACGAAGTGTCTGGGTGATAACCGGTCAGGGCCAGGACGTGATCGCAGGGGATCTTCAAGGGCCCGTCCGCCGTGTCGACGGACACGTCGTCTGGCGTGATTTCCGTCACGCGCGATTGGAAATAAACGTCGATGGCCCGCTTGTCGATGAGGCTCTGGATGTCGGGCTTGACCCACGGCTTGATCTTGTCCGACATGGCCGAACCCCGGTGCACGAGCGTGACGGAGGCGCCGATCCGATGCAGGTCAATGGCGGCCTCTGCTGCGGAATTCGTCCCCCCGATGACCACCACGCGCTGACCATAGTACGGGTGCGCATCGCGGTAGTAGTGACTGACGTGCGGAAGGTCTTCCCCTGGCACGCCGAGCAAGTTGGGGTGATCAAAGTAACCCGTCGCCACAATGACGGTCCTCGCCTCCGTCTTGCGCATCCGCCCGGAGCGTGTGCGCGACACAAGGCAAAACGCACCGTCTTTATCCAACCGTTCGACGGAGAGGACTTCCTCGTACTGGCGCAACGGCAAACGCAACCGATCGACGACCGTCCTGTAGTACGTCAGGGCCTCCATGCGCGTCGGCTTGGCTCGTTCGGTGTAAAACGGGATGCCGCCTATCTCCAGCCGCTCGGGCGTCGAGTTGAACACCATCTGCGTCGGAAATCGGTAAATCGTGGATACGATACACGCCTTTTCGATCACGACATGGGAAATGCCGCGCCGCTTCAGCTCGACGGAGACCGCCAAGCCGCATGGGCCGGCACCGATGATACACGCTTCCAACATGGCCCTCGCTCCTAGCGAAAATCTCATCTGTGAATCTCTGGACCTCGCCATTATACCACGGTGCGGCGCGTGAGAACGGGAGAGAACGCGCGGGGAGGGATAGAAGCGGCGAAGAGAGGAACGTGCGAGCGCCGTCGCGTCAAGCCGCCGAAAAGAGCGGATTGCGACACATGGGGGACCTCATCTTCTGCATGAGATGAGCAGGGACCTGGGTGGATGAAAGCGTCGAAGCGTCGACGGTCACGGTGCCAGCGGCAAACGACACCTTCGCGCCGAGGCTTCGCAGAATATCGAGCATCACGCGTACATCTTCGAGGTCAGGAACATGGTTCACGACCGAACGCCCTGCCACCATGACCGTGGCGGCGAGGACTGGAAGCGCGGCATTTTTCGCGCCCGCAATCCGCACTTCTCCGGAAAGCGGCACGCCGCCCTCAATGCGCAGACATTCCATCGTCCGCACCTCCTCACAAAGGTTCGCCAAGAACGCGCACCTCGGTCTCGAGCTGAATGCCAAATCGCTCCCTCACGACCGCCTGCGCGTGTCGGATGAGCCACAGCACGTCGCTCGCCGAGGCATTGCCCAGGTTGATGATGAAGTTCGCATGCTTGTCGCTGATCATCGCCTGGCCTCGCACGAGGCCCTTTAACCCTGCCTCTTCGATTAACCTTGCCGCGTGTGTTCCCTCTGGGTTGCGAAAGACAGATCCGCAGTTGGGAAAGCTGAGCGGCTGGGTCGCGATGCGGCGCTGCGACCACTGGCGGACCAAGCTCCGCATCTCATCGCGCTGGCCTGGCCGTAGCTGAAATTTCGCCCAGGTCACAATCCCGAAGCGGTCTTTGAGGACGCTGTACCGATATCCAAAGTGGAGATCGCGGTTTGACAGGCGAGTGACGGCGCCGGTCTCGTCCATGACTTCGGCCCAGTCGAGCACCTCGCACGTCTCCCGACCGTAGGCGCCCGCGTTCATCATGACCGCGCCCCCCACAGAGCCGGGAATGCCCGTCGCAAACTCGAGCCCACTCAACCCATGGCGGATGGCGATATTGGCGAGCGCCACGTAGGACCGGCCTGCCATGGCGTAGACGGCGCATTCCTCCTCATGGACCTCGTAGTGCGCGAACGCATCGTGCAGCTTGATCACCAGGCCGCGAATCCCGCCGTCAAGGACCAGCGTGTTGGAGCCTCGGCCAATGACGGTGATCGGCAGGCCGTGATCGCGCGCGGCGGACACGCTCGCGCGAAGGGCGTCGACGGAATCTGGTTCGACAAAGTAGTCGGCAGGTCCGCCGATGCGCCACGTGGTGTGTCGCTTCATCGGCTCCCCGCGGATCACCTTGACGCCTTCGCCCGCGAGGCGTTGCACAAACGAGTCGTCATGCATGTCGAGTCCTCCATCAGCTTTGACGAGTTCACCTACCGCACCGCCGCAACCGCATCATATGCCCAGATCGGCGAAGGGTGAGTGACTAAGCGCGCCGCTCGCCCGCGACCTCGAGGACGAGATCGCCGAGCCTTTGCACAGCGTCCGGCCGGCCGAAGCTCCGGGCTCGCTCGCGGATGTCATCCAGCGGGCCATTGAGCAAATCCGAGAGTTCACGCCAAAGCCTATCGGCCGTCAGCTCGGCCTCCTTGACCACGCGCGCGGCCCCTGCCCGCGCGAGTTGCATCGCATTTTCCTCCTGGTGGTTGGCCGTGACATACGGGCTCGGCACCAGGATGGACGCCAGTCCAAGCGCGCAGATCTCCGCGAGCGTGCTCGATCCGGCCCGACTCACCACCACGTCCACGTGCGGCAGGAGTGCAGGCATGTCCGAGATGAACGGATGAAGCGTGACGTTTCGCGGCAAGGCGCTGAGCTGCGCTCGGATGGCGTCAAAGTGGTTCTCACCGGTCACAAACAAGACGCGCCAGTCGGGGTGATCCGCGAAACGCGGCAAAAGCTCGGCGACGATCCGATTCGCGGTCTCCGAACCGCGGCTGCCAAAGACGATGAGAATGACGCGTTGACCGCGCAGAATTCGGTAGGTGTCGAGCGCCCGACGCTTGTCCGCCGCGGAAACCTGCACCACTTCGCTCGCGCGCGGGTTGCCGGTGAACACGACTCGCCTCGCACGTGAAAACATCGCTTCGCTCTCGGGAAAGCAGACCGCCACGGCATTCACACGGCGCATCAGCACCTGATTCGTCAGCCCGGGCCGCGCGTTGCCCTCCCAGATGACCGTGGGCACGCCGAGTTTGCTCGCCGCGTAGATCACCGGCAGCGCGACAAAGCCACCCGTCCCGACTGCGACGTCGGGTTGAAATTCGCGCACCAGGCGAAGCGATGCGCGATACCCCCGATACGTGACCCAGAGCGTGCGAACGGCGTCCAACGACAGTTCGCGGCGAAGGCCTGCCGCCTCCACCGAGACAAACGGCAGACCGGCCTCAGGCACGATCCGGCTTTCGAGCCCGCGCTCCGTGCCCACGTACAGACATTGTGACCCTGGCACGCGCGCCGACACATGGCGCCAAAGGGAAAGGGCGGGGAAAATGTGCCCCCCCGTGCCCCCACCCGTCAACAACACCTTCATTCTACCATCCCCGCCTGCTTTGAAATGTTCAGCAGAATGCCGACGCCGCTCAACAACAGGGTCAGCGAAGAGCCTCCATAGCTGATGAACGGAAGCGTGATGCCCGTCGCAGGAATCGAACCCGTCACGACGCCGATGTTGATGAGGACCTGAACCGCAATCATCCCTGTGATTCCCGTGGCCAAAAGCGTCCCGAAGTCGTCGGGCGCGTAAAGCGCCGTGCGAATGCCCCGCCACAAAAGCACCGCGAACAACAGCAGCACCGAGGCGGTCCCCAGGAGTCCCAGCTCTTCGCCCACGATGGAGAAGATGAAGTCGGTTTGCGGTTCAGGGAGATACAAAAATTTTTGGCGACTGTGGCCGAGCCCGAGTCCCAGAATGCCGCCCGAGCCAAGCGCATAGAGCGACTGGATGATCTGGTATCCCTTGCCCAACGGATATTTCCACGGATCCAGGAAGGCGTAGATGCGATCCATCCGGTAGGGCGCCATCGCGACGAGACCTGCGAACCCGACGAGCCCCATGCCGAAGAGCGCCGCCAGATGCGACCAGCGCGTGCCCGCGACGAAAAGCATGATGAGTGTCGTCCCCATGATGACGACGCTCTGGCCGAGATCGGGCTCCAGCATGATGAGGCCCACGGCGACCAAAGCCAGCCCCATCGGCGGGACGAATCCGCGCCAAAACGAGTGCATCCGATCCTTTGACTCGGCGAGCAGGTGCGCGAGAAACATCACGAGCCCGAGCTTGGCGAATTCCGAAGGCTGGATGCCGAGTGACCCAATGCCGAGCCAGGCCTTTGAACCGCCTCGGTTCACGCCGACGACCAACACCAAGACGAGCATCGCGTAGCTGGCGAGCGCAATCTTGGGCGCGTGCCTGCGCCACACGTGGTAGTCCACGCGCGACAGCCAGACCATGAGCCCGACGCCGATCAAGGCCCAGAGCAGCTGGCGCTTGGAGAAGTAGAATGGGTCTTGAAAGCGCGTCGACGAGATGACCGACGAGGCGCTATGCACCATCGTCACGCCGAATGCCAAGAGCAGCAGAATGACGCCGATCAGCGTGAAATCGGGCGACGAGCCGGGCGACCTGTTCCGAGACACCGGCATAGACGGAAACACCGCGTTCCCTCCCTTCCGCGCGTTGCGGCGCGGTATGGCCCAAAGGCGGACCTTTGGACACGCTGTTACAGTCTATGCACGGCGTCTTTGAACATGCTGCCCCGCACCTCGTAGGAAGGGAACATATCCCAGCTCGCGCACGCCGGTGACAGCAGGACGACGTCCCCCGGCTTGGCCATCTCGCTCGCGCGGCGCACCGCCTCTTCCATCGACGACACAAATGCGCATTCCGTCACGCCCGCCCGGCGGACCAGGTCGCACAGTTTGTCCTTCGTCTCGCCCAAAAGCACAGCCGCGCGCACGCGGCCCGAGACGTCGGGAAGCAACGGATCGAACGAGATGCCGCGGTCGAGCCCGCCCGCGATCCACACCACGCCGTGATCGAACGAGCGAAGCGCCTGGCGCGCAGCATCCGGGTTCGTCGCCTTGGAATCGTTGTAGTAGCGGACGCCCGCCACCTCGCGCACGAATTCAAGCCGATGCTCGACGCCGTGGAACGTCGACAACACCTGCGCGATGGCGCTCGCCTGTGCGCCTGCTGCCAGCGCAAGCGCCGCCGCCGCTGCCGCATTCTGCAGGTTGTGCCGGCCGGGAAGCGCGACGTGATCCACGGGAAGAATCGGCACTTGTTCGCCGCCCTGGACGGCCACAAGCATCTCGCCGATCACGCCCACGCCGTCCTCGAACGGGGCTCCTTCCAGGCTGAACCCGTGCACGCGGGCCGCGAGCTTGTCTGCCCTGTCGCGGACAAGCGCCTGGTCCCAGTTGAGCACCGCGACGTCCTCCGGCGTTTGATGGGCAAACAGCTTCCACTTGGCCGCCTGGTACGCCTCATAGCTGCCGTGATAGTCCAGATGTGCCGGGTAGAAGTTGAGGAGCGCCGCGCCGCGGGGGTGGAACGTGTGCGTGCCATCCAGTTGGAAACTCGACACCTCGAGCACCAGCATGTCCCCCGGCTTATCCACCACGTCGCACACAGGGGTGCCAATGTTGCCCGCCACGATGGGGTTGAAGCCAGAAGCCTTCAGCATTTCTCCGACCAAGGTCGTGGTGGTCGTCTTTCCGTTGGATCCCGTGATGGCGTACACGGGCCTCGTTTCGAACCAAGAAGCGATCTCGACGTCCGTCGCGATCACATGCCCGCGCGCGACGAGCGCTGCGACGAACGGCTGATGATACGGGATGCCCGGGCTCTTCGCGACAAACTGCCACGCATGGCGAGTAAGCGCCTCTGGGTGGCCTCCGAGGACGAGCTCGACGCCGAGCGCCGCCAGCGAGGCCACGGCCGGATCGGACGCGTCCATGGCGCGTTCGTCGGTGGCCGTGACTCGGAACCCGCGCCGCGCAAGCAGTGAGGCGACCGCGGTCCCGCTCTTGCCCAGCCCGACGACAAGCACATCCCCGGGCGACTGCAGCCACGATTCAGGCGTGACACGGTTCATGGTGACCGGCTCCCCTCGAAGCAAAAGTCAGTGCGACACCACGGCGAGCGTGCCAAACGCGCAGATGAACGACGCGAGCCAAAACAGCATGACGACCTCCCACTCCGACCAACCGCTGAGCTCGAAGTGATGGTGGAGCGGACTCATCCGAAACACGCGCCGCCCGAACGTCTGGTACGAAAACACCTGAATGATGACGGACAAGGCCTCGATCACAAACACCAAGCCAAACAGAATCAGCGTGAGTTCGCTGTGGGTCAACACGGCCGCCATCGCGAGGCCCCCGCCGATGGCAAGCGATCCGGTATCGCCCATGAAGACCTTCGCCGGATGCCGGTTAAAGACGAGGAACGCCGCCAGTGCACCCACCATCGCCGCGCAGTACAAGGCGACGTCATAGCTCGTGTGCCAGTACGCGTACACCGCGTAGGCCGCAAACACCATGATGGCCGATCCCGACAACAATCCGTCGAGCCCGTCCGTCAGGTTCACCGCGTTGGTCGTGCCAACCAAAACCAGCATTAGAAACAGGATGTACAAAAATCCGAGCCGAATCGCATCGTCAGTGAACGGAATGTGCACGGACAAGGCCTCTTGGCCCTGTTCTCGGTATAAGAGCACAAACAGGATCACCGTGAGGAGCGCCTGCAAGACCACCTTTTGCTTGGCCGTGAGCCCCAGGTTTCGCTTCTTCCAGATTTTAATCCAATCGTCTGCCAGGCCAATCAGGCCGAAGCCCACGGTGGCGACGAGCATCATGACCGTGTCGAGGCTCCCAAACGCAAAGCGAAGCGTCGTCAGCACGACGGCGATGAGGATGATGACCCCTCCCATCGTCGGCGTGCCCGCTTTCTTCTGATGGTGCTTCGGCCCCTCCTCGCGGATCGACTGGCCAAACTTGAGGCGGTGCAGGAGCGGAATAGCGATGGGCCCCAAGAGCACGCCGATCACAAACGCCGCGAGCGCCGTCAGTGCCAGCGCCTGAATGTCCAACGGAAACGCCCCCTAGTCCCGCCCGAACCGCGCGCGTATCGCTCGGCGGGCTTCTTCGCGATCGTCGAAGTGGCGCCGTTCTGCGCCGATGATCTGGTAGTCCTCGTGTCCCTTGCCTGCGATGACGATCACGTCGCCGGGCTTCGCCTCCGCGACGGCGAGCTCGATGGCCCGGCGGCGATCCACTTCTTCGAACACCTTGTGCGCATCGCGCTCCGACACGCCGGCCCGCATGTCCGCCAAAATGGCAAGCGGATCCTCGCTGCGCGGGTTGTCGCTCGTAAAGATGGCGAGATCCGACCATCGAACCGCCACCTCGGCCATCTTCGGCCGCTTGGTGCGGTCGCGATCGCCCCCACAGCCGACGACCACCAACACCCGCTGCGTCGCGAACTCCCGTACGGCGGCGAGCACGTTCTCCAGGCCGTCCGGGGTGTGCGCATAGTCGACAAACACGGAGAACGGCTGCCCTTCGTCGACGCGCTCCATCCGGCCGGGCACGCTCGGGTAGGAGCGAATGGCCTGCTCGATGTCGGCCGGCGCGAGCCCTTCCACGAGCGCGATGGCCACGGCCGCCAAGGTGTTGTATACGTTGAACCGGCCAATGAGGGGCGTCTCGATGTTCAAAAGCCCCGCGGGCGACTGCACGGCGAAGCGGGCGCCCGAGGCCGACAGCTGCACTTCGCGCGCCCGAACGTCCGCGTCGCGATCGATGCCGTAGGTGAGGATGGGCGCCGCAGACGCCTCGGCCATCACGGGTGCGTACGGATCGTCCGCGTTGATGACGGCGTGGACGGCGCGCGACGGATCGTCCCCGATGCCGTTGCCGAGGCGGGAGAACAGGAGAGCCTTTGCAGCCGCATACCGTTCCATCGTACCGTGAAAATCGAGGTGGTCCTGTGTCAAGTTCGTGAACGCGGCGCAGGCAAACGATACGCCCGCCGCCCGGCGCTCGACGAGGGCATGCGACGACACCTCCATCACGGCGTGCGTCGCACCCTCGTCCACAAACCGCCGCAGGAGGCGGTGGATCTCCACGGCCTCAGGCGTGGTGTTGGGCAACGGCCAAGTATTCGATCCAAGCTTGGCGCCCACCGTGCCGATGAGCCCTGCCTTTTTGCCGGACGCGTCGAGCAGGTGGCGCACAATATGCGTGACGGTCGTCTTGCCGTTGGTCCCGGTCACGCCAATCACGCGCAGTTCGCGCGAGGGTCGCCCAAACAATCGGTCCGCGATGAGAGCGCTCCAATGGCGCGTGTCAGGCACAATGACCTGCGGAACGCCTTCTGGAACGTCTGCCACGCGCTCTTCGACCATCGCGGCCACGGCGCCGCGCTCCACAGCCTGGCCGACAAACCGGTGTCCGTCCACCGTATGCCCCCGAATGGCCACAAACAGGCTGCCAGGCTCGACCTCCCGAGAGTCCGTGGTGATGTTCACCACGTCCGGGTTCTCCGCATTCGTCACCTGAAAGTTCATGAAAGGCTGAAACAATTGTCTCAATCTCAAGGCGCCTTCCTCCCAACCTCCGGCGTGCCATTCGCAAATCTAGGGCAGTCGCCTCGCGATGTCAACCTCCGAGTGCAAAGGTGGCCACCGTGTGAATCGCTGACGCCTTTTGACCCCGGTACAGGCGGATGGTCGATCCCGGCTCCACCTGCGCACCGCCAGCCGGCGCCTGCGCGATAATCACGTCGCCCTGGCCGACGAGCTGCACGCGCAAATTAGCCGAGTTCTCGAGCGCCAGGTTCTGCGCCTCTTTCATCGTCAGTCCGACAAAGTTGGGCACCGTCACGGGCGGCACCTCGGGATAGCGGTATTTCTTCTTCAGCCCCTGCGTCTGCGGGGGCACGCCGAGCTCCCGCAACCCGTCGTCGAGAATGTTGCCGACAATCGGCGCCGCAATCACACCGCCAAACACGACCCCATGTTCCGGATGGGGATTGTCGATCGCGACGTAGCAGACGAGCGCCGGATCGTTCGCTGGTGCCATGCCGATGAACGAGACGATGTAGTGGCCAGGCTCGTATCGCCCGTTTTTCGCCACCTGCGCCGTGCCGGTTTTCCCGGCGATCCGGTAGCCGTCGCGATACGCCCTCGACCCGCTTCCGTTCGCCACGACGCTCTCGAGCGCGGCGCGCACCTCGGCTGCGACCTGGGGTGAGATCACCTGGCGGACGACCGTGGGCTTGGTCACGGAGACCACTCGGCCCGTGTCGGGATCGATGATCTCCGACACGAGGTACGGCTTCATCAGCTTGCCGCCGTTTGCCACCGCCCCCACGGCCATCACCTGTTGAATGGGCGTGACGGAGACGCCTTGGCCGAAGGCCGTCGTGGCCAACTCGAGCGGACCCACCTGGCTCGGCTTAAACAGGATGCCGTTGCCTTCCCCTGGAAGATCAATTCCGGTCTTCTGACCGAAGCCAAACGCCCGGATGTAGGAGAACAGCGCGTCCTTGCCCAGGCGCTCGCCAAGCGCGATGAAGCCCGGGTTGCAGGAGTTCTCCACCACGTTCAGAAACGACTCGGACCCATGTCCACCCGCTTTCCAGCAGCGAATGCGGTGACCCGCGACCTCGTAGTAGCCGGGATCGTAAAACCGATCGTTGAGATTCACCTTGTTCTCCTGCAGCGCAGCCGCCAGGGTAACAATCTTGAACGTCGATCCGGGCTCAAACGTCTGCCAAATCGCCAGATTGCGGTTATAGGTGGCCGGATCAGCTGAGCGCCAGTCGGCGGGCGAAAAGGTGGGATAGTTGGCCATCGCGAGAATGGCACCCGTCTTTGGGTTTTCGACGATCGCGGTCACGGAATCTGGGTGGTACTCGGCGACGGCCTGCTCGATCTCGCGTTCGACGAACTGCTGAATCTGCAGATTGAGCGTGGTCTTGATGTCATCGCCGTCGGTCGGCTCGACCACCGACTGGCCCTCTCCGGGGATGAGCTCGCCGTTCGCCTTGGCGTAGAAGGTGATACCGCCCTTTTTGCCGCTCAACACGGCGTTGTATTGCCTTTCGAGCCCTGTCAGGCCGACGTTGTCGTAACCCGTGATGCCGAGCACCTGAGCTGCGAGCGAGCCGTAGGGATAAGCCCGCTTCCCGTCCTCGGTGAGATAGATACCGGGCAGCTCCAGCTTGCGGATGGCATTGGCCTGCTCCTCGGACATCTGGCGACCGCCTGGGCGAATGTACACCATCAGTTCCCGCTGCGAGATCTGGCGCAGCACGCTGTCTGCGCTCATGTGGAGAATCGGCGCCAGCTTAGCAGCCGTCCCCGCCTTGTCCTTGATCTGGCTCGGCACAGCCACAATGGTCGGCGCACTCGCGGTGTACGTCAGCGGTTGCCCGTTGGACGCCAAGATACTCCCCCGGATGCCGGACAAAGGCACCGTGCGGTCCCACGACTGTTTCGCCAGGTTCGAGAGCCACGACGCTTGCCATCCCTGCACATACACCAGCCGCCCGATGAGCGCGCCGATGGCCGCAAACAACCCAAACAGCAGCATGACCAGCCGCCGCCTCATGAGTCCAGGAGTCACGCGCACAGACCTCGCCCCCAACGTCGCACAGCTTGTTCGCTGAGACTAGCCTATGCGCGCGTCCAGGGAATTAGAAGGGCTGGCGCCTTGCGCGTCAGCCCTGGGGCGACAAGCGAATCTGCACGGATTCCCCCGACTTCACCTGCGTACCCGCCGGAATCGACTGGCCCACGACGTACCCGGAACCCGAGGTGGTGACCTCGAGCCCCATCGCCGCGAGCAGGTTGACAGCATCCCGCAGCGGCAGCCCCGTCAAGTCCGGCATCGCGAACGAGCTCGCGCCGTGGTTGGCGAGCAGCGCATACAGCTTGGACCCTTTCGGCACCTGCACGCCGGGCGCCGGCCACTGCCGCTCGATCACGCCGCTTCCCCCAGTGAACATGCCCTGGAGTCCGGCGCCGGCGAGCGCCGCCTTAGCCTCTGCCTCGGTCATCCCGACGAGATTCGGCGTGTCGACGTAGGACACCTGTCCTTCCCCAGGCTCCGATTGAAGCGACTTGACGGCGCCCGTCGGGGGGATGTGATAGTAGTTTAAACACTCCTGCATGATGGCCCTGGCCACCGGAATGGCAACCGTGCTGCCCCACGCCTCGTCAGGCGCCACCTGCGGGTCGTACACCGTCACGTACACCACGACCTTCGGATCCTGCGCCGGCACAAAGCCGATGAACGACGTCTCGAACTTGCTTTGATAGTACGTCCCCGTGGCTGGATTCACAATCTGCGCCGTACCCGTCTTCCCCGCGACCTCGTAACCCGGGATGGCGGCGCCGGTGTCGATGCCATGCTTGGGATCGGACACGTCGAGCACCATCGTATCGCGAACTTCCTGGATCACGTTCTCAGGCAGAAACCCCTGGCGAATCACCGTGGGGCGATTCTCCTGAATCACCTTGCCAGAAGGCGAGATCACCTTGCTGATGATGTAGGGCCTCATCAAGCGCCCGCCGTTTGCGATCGCGTCCATCGCCATGATCTGCTGCATGGGCGTCACCGCGATGCCCTGGCCAAACCCGGCCGTCGCGAGCTCCAACTGTCCCTGTTCCGACGGAGGAAACAGGATGGACGTCGCTTCGTTCGGCAGATCAATCCCGGTGGGCTGCGTGAAGCCAAAGAGCTGCAGGTATTTGTCCAAATTAGGCCACCCGAGTGCCATCGCAATACGCGCGAAACCGACGTTCGACGACTCCTCCAGGGCCTGCTGGTACGTCAGCACGCCAAACCCGACGTAATTCCAATCGTGAATCGTCTGGCCGTCAATCGTGATCTGCCCCGACTGAAACGTGTCATAGAGGTTGATGGAGTGCGTCGCCAGCGCCGCCGCGAGCACGAACGGCTTGAAGGTCGAACCGGGCTCGAACGCGCTCGACACCGCCCAGTTCGAGGACAGGGCCTCTAGGCTGGCTTTCCAGTACTCGTTGGGATTGAAGTTCGGCCAGCTGGACATCGCGAGAATGGCGCCCGTCTGCGGATCCGAAACCACGATGGCCGCGTGCTGGGGATGGTATTTCTGCACGAGCGCGTCCATCTGGTCTTCGACGTAACCCTGAATCGTGTCGTCGAGGGTGAGTTGCACGCTGTCCCCTGGCTTCGCCGCCCTGATCACCTTCACGCTGCCCGGAATGGGAATGCCAGTGGGATCCTGCTTGTACGAGATGAGGCCATTTTGACCCGACAGGTAGGCATTCATCTCGAGCTCCACGCCGCTTTCCCCGACTCCCTTCACGACGTACCCGATGGCATTGGAGGCAAAATCCCCGTAGGGATACACCCGCAGTTCCGTCGGCGTAAAGGTCACACAGTTGTTCCACGCGGTCCGCGTGTCGTCAGGGGCCCACGCGTGCGCCGCAAAGGCCGCCTGGAGCTTGGATTTCACAATGGCCTCCACCGGCGTGGGCAGCTGAATCCACGTGCCGGACTTCGAGAGCAGTGCGGCGAGATCGGCCGCCTTTGCGCCGAGGATGGGCGCGAGAATCTGCGCCGCTTGATCGGCGTACGGCCGGATCGGCCCGAGCTCGATGTCGACATAGTAGGCTGGGACGTCGTACGCGAGGCGATTGCCCTGCGCGTCGAGGATCGCGCCTCGGGGAGCCAGGAGGGGTTCCGTCACGTCCATGACCTGTGCCGCGTCGCGCTTCAGCGTGCCGCCATAGACCCTCTGGACGTCGTACACGCGCCAAACCACAGCGCCGAGCGTCGCCACCATGGCGAGCTGCAGCGCCCACATGCGCCGCTTCGGCCGCTTCCAGCTGCTCGTGCGGCTTGTTCGCCTGCCACCCCGGTTCATGTCATCACTCGCCGTTCCCCTGAGTCGGAATCATCACTGGATTCTTGTAGACCATGTGCAGCTTGTTGATCGCGACATACAGGATGTGCGCCGGTTGTTCAAGCTCCGAAACCTGGGTCTCGAGGTTCGCGTTGATGGCTTGTTGCGACGCGATCGCGGCCTGAAGCTTGGCGTGCTCGTCGTTCAGTTCGTAGATCTGCGCCCCCTTGGCAGCGACCCACCACACGGCCGCAAAGCTCACCAGGCAGCAGATTGCAAACGTGGCTCTGTTCCACAGGCGCCTGCGTGCGGCGCGGCGATTCGCCTCGCGCGCATCCCGCTCGCGCATCGGCGCCGCTTGGCCCCACGCCTCGCGGCGCGTGCGAAGTTCCTGTTGCACGGCAGACATGGCATTCATCGCTCCCCATCATCCAGCTTTTCGAATGCGCGCAGCTTCGCCGATCGCGCGCGCGGATTGCGCTTCAGCTCTTCGTCCGAAGGCGTCACGGGCTTGCGCGGCACCATCCGCCCTTGCGGGGTTCGCCCGCATTGACACACTGGAAACTCCGGCGGACACGTGCAGCCCTGCGCCCAATCTTGAAACCTTCGCTTGACCACGCGGTCTTCAAGCGAATGGAAGGTAATGACCGACAGCCGTCCTCCCGGTTTGAGCACGCGAAACGCCGCCTCGAGCCCGCGCTCCAAAGCGCCGAGCTCGTCATTCACCGCGATGCGAAGCGCCTGAAAGGTGCGCCGCGCCGGGTGCGGGCCGGACCGCCTGGCCGGAGCTGGAATGGCCTCTTTGACGATCTCGGCCAACTCCGTCGTCGTCTCAATCGGTTTGTGCGATCTCGCGCGGACGATGGCCCGCGCAATGGCTGCCGCAAACCGCTCCTCGCCATACTCCCAGAGAATTCGGCGCAGCGCATCCTCGTCCCAGGTGTTCACAACCTCGCGCGCCGTCGTCGGCCGATCCTGGTCCATGCGCATGTCGAGAGGCCCCTCATGCCAGTAGCTGAAGCCCCGCTCTGGAACATCAAACTGGGGCGAAGACACGCCGAGATCGAACAACACCCCATCGACCGGCCCTGCGCCGAGCGAGTGCAAGCGCTCTTCCATCTCCGCAAAGTTGGCGTGAACCAGCGTGAGGCGGCTTCCGTAGCGGCGCTTGAGCGGGCCAGCGTGGGCAATGGCTGTTGCGTCCTGATCAAATGCGATGACAGCGCCGTCGGGCGCGGACCGCTCGAGAATGCGCTCGGTGTGTCCCCCGCCGCCGAGGGTTGCATCGACGTACACGCCCCCCGGCCGGGGCAACAGCGCTTCGACGGCCTCCTCCAACAGCACGCTCTCGTGCGCAAATTCCAAGGTCTCATCTCCTGCCATCAGAACGAAAAGTCGACAAGGTTCTCCGCAATCTCCGCAAATGACCGCTCGGCGTCGCTCGAATAGTGTTCCCAGACACCCGTGTTCCAGATTTCGACTCGATTCGACACGCCGATGAGCGTGCATTCTTTTTCAAGCTTCGCGTACTCGCGCAGCTTGGGCGGAAGGAGAATGCGGCCCTGCTTATCGACCTCGCATTCGGACGCGCCCGAGAAGAAGAAGCGCACAAACGCCCGCGCATCCGATCTCGTCATGGGCAGAGACTTGAGCTTCTGCTCGAGCGTGCGCCATTCGTCGAGCGGGTACGCGAACAAGCATTGGTCCAAGCCGCGGGTGACGATGAACGAATCCCCCAGCCCCTCCCGGAACTTGGCCGGGATGGTCAGCCGCCCTTTGCTGTCGAGGGAATGTTCGTATTCACCCATGAACAACGGCCTTCACCACCCGCTCGCGTAGGTCCCCCACTTTGCCCCACTATCCACCACAATCATACCTGTTCGCGGCGCATCGCCGATCTCCTGCTGCCTTCGCGCATTTTTTCGCAGCAAAAAGGCGATCGCGCACCCGAGGCGCGATCGCCTTGCATCCAAGCGGTCGGTTCAGTCGTCGATCACCACGTCAAGCACAGCGCCCATCTGGGCGATGGAGCTCCACGTGGGCAACGCGCCGAACGCGTCGGTTCCGAGTTCAATCCAGGCATTGAGAGGACAGAGCCGGCGCTCCTGAGGAGATCCATCCGGAAAGAGACATCGCTCGATCTGATACAGCTGCCGAATCTCATCCTGCCGCCGCCGCTTCCACGCGCGAATCACGCGGCGCTCCAAGTCCCTCCACGCCCGCTCCTCCACCTGCACATGCCGTTTCAGCACGCCAGCCAAGTCCAGCCCCGAGGCGCTGAATCCCTCCTGAAGGCGGGCGATCTCGGCGCGGACGCGCTCCATCCATTCGTCGACCTCGCGCCGGATGGGCTCGGCGACGTCGGCGACCACTCGCCCTGCGACGAGATCGATCGGCTCGCGCAGTTGCTCGAGCGTCAAGTCGTGCTTTCGCAAAAGGCGTGTGACGCTCGGCGGTATGAGGCGCATGCGCTGGCGCAGGATGAGGGGCGGCAATCGCCGGCCGTGCGCGTGAAACACGCCGCGAGCGAGCGGGTAGTACGCAATTTCGCTCGGCCCGCCCACATACGCCAGGGTGGGCAACACCACGTCCTGCACGACCGGACGCAACAGCACGTTGGCGGAGAAGCCCGTTGGATCCGACTCGCCCCGCTGCAACCAGTCGCTTTGCGACCCGGCCTCGCCGTGACCACGCGCGACAAGCCCCGGCCCGCCGCGCTCAAGCACAAAGCGCTTGCCGTCGATCACGGCGAACACGGTCGAATGAAGCGGGTCCCGCACCACCTCCGGCGCAAAGCCCGCCTGTTCCACCTCGGTATACGCGCCGGCGAGCGCCTCCTGCACCTCGTCCACCCGCAGGATGGCGTTGCGGAACACCGGCCAGGCGAGACGCCGAATGGCCGGAAGGCACGGATCGAAGAACACGAGGCCGTGATCGCCGAGGAGCTTCGCCATGAGCCGCGCGAACCACGTCGCAAGCGAATCGCCCTCCCGCCAAGCGCCCCAGACGGCGTGCAGCGCCTCGAGTTTGTGCTCGGCCTCCTGCAGGCGCGCATCCGCCTGACTCAGCACCGCCCGCACATCGTCGGCCGTGAGCGACTCACAGTACACCATGCGGTGCGGTTCAAATCGATGCGGCAGCTGAATGCGCGCAACCTCCCCTAGGCGATCGACGACGTACGCGTGGTTGACCTCGTCGGCGTCGTGATCCTCGGAGGCGATCCAAAACACGGGCACCACAGGGCGTTCCAGGCGCCGCTCGAGCTCGCGCGCGACGCCGATGGCGGTCAGGGCTTTGGCGAGGCTGTAGATGGGACCGGTGAAGAGCCCGGCCTGTTGGCCCGTCACCACGGCCAACGCATCCGGCTGCGCCAAGCGCTCAAGCGCCCGGTTTTGCGCCGTGGACGCGCCAATCTGCGCGTGATACGGGCGAAGCGCGTCCACGAGTGCGGCGCGCAGGCTGCCGCTGTACGTGTCCAAGACCGCGGAAGCGCGGGCGCGATAGGTGGCGATGTCACGCGGGTCCTGATCGTCGTAGAGGTGATGAACGCGGTGAAAGGCGAACAAATGGGCGTCGGCTAGTGGATTTCCGGTCGGCGCCTCGTATACCGTACACTTCAAGGAGAACTCGCCCCTTTGCTCTACCCAAAATGGCCACACTCATCATAACAACCGGGGCTAGGGATGTAAAACGGTAAGGAGATGAGGAAACCTCATGGAGCGCGGGGATGTATCGGGCCGAGTCGCCATTGTGTCAGGGGCTTCCGGCGGGATCGGGCGAGCGGTCGCGCTCGAGCTCGCTGCCCGCGGCGTGAAGGTCGTGTGCGGGTATTGGACGGGCCGTGATCGCGCGGAGGAGACGGTGCAAGCATGTGCGCGGCGCGGGGGGCGCGCCATCGCCGTTCAGGCGGACCTTGCGACGGAAGAGGGCGCAAGCCGGCTGGTCACGGCGGCCACCGCGCTAGGCGTGCCGTCCTTGGTGGTGCACGCGGCAGGTCGCGAGGCGCGGATCCTGGCGCACGAGATGTCCGCCGCAACGTGGCGCCGCGTGGTGGACGAGCATCTCTCGTCGGCGTTCTATCTGGCTCGGGCTGCCTTCCCTTACCTCCGGCGTTCACGCGAATCGGCCTGCGTCTTCGTCTCGTCCGTCTATGCACTGCGCGGCGCGGCGATGGAGGCGGCCTATGCGGCCGCCAAGGGCGGCGTCGTGGCGTGGATGAAGTCCCTCGCGCGCGAATGGGCGTCGATTCCCGTGCGCGTCAACGCCGTCGCACCGGGCCCGATTGAGACGCAGATGCTCGATCACCTCGCGCCCGAAGAGCGAGCGGCGCTGTGCGCCGAGATCCCGCTCGGGCGGTTGGGGCAGGCGGAGGAGGTGGCCGCGGCGGTCGCGTTTCTCCTGAGCCCCCAGGCCTCGTACGTCACCGGTCAAGTCATCGCGGTGGACGGCGGCTGGACGATGTAAACGTCAGCTCTTCTTTTGAATGGGTTCCAGCTGCACGCCGAAGCGCCGCACGTGGATCTGCACGTCGACATGCACTTTCGCGGTCTTGAGTTTCTCCTCCCATGGAAACGCGGCGAACTGTTGGTACGTCATGAACTTGCTTCGAATTGCCTTGGAAACGGGAATGACGTCCGCCTGATCGACGACAAGCAGGCGCTCGAGCAAGCGCTGCATGCGCTCAGACACCTGTTTGTCGAGCTCTTGTTCGAGCTTCTGGCGAGCCTGTGGCTCCGCGTAGTTGCGCGTGGACGAAATGTTGATCACGTCCGCATCCACGGGGACGTGCGCCGTGATGACCATGGGCTGGGACAGCGTGACCTGGTATTCGGCGGGCCGCTCCTTGTGAAGCTCCAGGCCGATGTCCCGAGACGGATCTTCCGGATCGCGCAATGTGAGCGTGGCGTGGTGGACACCGCCCTGCAGGAGCCGCAGGTACAGGCAATCCCTTCCCGTCACCTCGTCCACCATGCGGTCCTCCCGAAAGATGGCCGCGCCCATCCAGTCGACGGGATTCCCGCCGGACCGGCGCACGTCGCCCGCGCGGTACGACAGCCCTGGCGAATCCGGCATGTCTCCCTTTTCGACGTTTTCATTGACGGCGAATATCGGCGCCATGGCGTCCTCGTGAGGATTCTCCATGCCGTCAATCAGCAGCTGAATCGGGCACACAGGGGCGATGCCCGTGCGCTGCGAGACGAGCGCCACGCCGTCCGCGATGCGGGTGATGGCCGAATCGAGCATGGGCTGGAACGCCTTCATCGATTCGCTGGCCTTCCCTTTCGACACCGAGACAGGCACCGTCCGCCGAAATTCCCGATAGCGCGTCAGGGCCTCGATGTAGGGTTCCACACCTTGTTTCGCAAGGTCTTCCCCAAAGACGATGAGCGACAGGTGGGAAAACGTGATCGACCGCTCCACCGATCCGTTCGCTATCATCATGGCCTCGGGAATGCTTCTCGCGCGCACCGTGATGGGCTCCTTGCCGGCAAGCGGCTGCTGACCAGAGTGCGAGCTCCCGCCCGTCGGATTGACCGGCTGAGCGATGCGAAAGGTACAGTCGATGAGCCCGCCCGGCGCTTTGTCGATGCCGAGCACGCTGACGAACGCCTGCTGTTCCAACTCCTGTCGGTCATAGCATCCCGTTGTGCAAAAGGGCCCAACGAGCGCCAACGCCAACGTGAGCCAGCGCGATGCAGGGCGTTTTAGGCGGAGCGCAAACCGCATACCTCTCACCGTCCTCGCTCGTAGCATGGCTCGTGTTGGAATGCCGCATGCGTCCACTTCCCCTGCGCACCGCCGAGCCCCTCAGCGCCTGACGACCTGGGCCGTCGCCCAGCACCCATCAAGCCGTCGCCCAGCGCCCATCAAGCCGTCGCCCAGCGCACATCAAGCCGTCGCCCAGCGCCCAGAAAGCCGTCGGCCAGCGCCCAGAAACAAAAAGAGCAAGCCTATTCAGCCTGCTCCATCCGTTCGCCCGTCGTGATCCGCTCCAGGTTGCCATACTCATCGATGCGGTACATGAACCCCTCCGCGAACTTCGGGCCGATCACGTCCTCGTCCAAAAGCGCCGCTTTGCGCGCACGCTCCATGATCTCCACAAGCGCCTTGTAGTCGCGCGTGACGGCGTCGTGGGTCGACTTCAACTCTCGCAGCTCTTCGCACACGCGCTTGTACTCGGCTTCAAGGGACTCAAACTTCGCGCGCCACTCGTTCAGCTGCCGTTCTGCGCTGCGCCAGCGCGATGCCCACTCCTGCGCCGTGTTCTTTTCCTGGCGCAAGAAGCGAAGCACCTGCGCCCACGTCATGAGGGTCGCCGTCGGGTGATCCGCGTCGCCCCCTTCAAGCTGCGCCTGCACCCGCTGCGACTTGTTCTTCTTGCGCTCCTCTTTCGCGAGCTCGATGCGATAACGCTGCTGCTTCCTGACACACGCGTTCCACCGAAAGCCGCACGCCGCCGCGGTTCGACCCAGGCGCCTCGCGGCTTCGTTGAACCCAGCCAGCTGGGTGCTACCTTGTTTGATGTGTTTCAGGACGATCTCCGCTAGAATCTCGTCGTCCTCCGTCGTCCACGCATCTTGGCGCATGGCCCTGTCCTTGTGTCTCGTCTCGCTCATCTCACTTCACCGGCCTTTCCACGATGGTCGCCAGTCGGAAATATCCCGACGCTACCATTTGTTATTCCCACCGGTGAGGAGACTTAAACCAACGCGCTTGCAAAGGACGTCAAGGATCGACTCGATGCGCCGGGCGAATCCTGCGCCAGCCGCGCCGCCGATAAAGGTGCGGCGATTTGGCGCCCACGTACTCAATCACCACGCGCGGCGGGCGGTCAAAAATCGGCTTTCTGCGAATCGCTCTCCACAGCAACCGTCCCACATACAGCGCGCGCGTGAATCGCGACGCATTCCACAGCGCGTACAGGGTTGACACAAACCGGAATACTCGAAAGGCGAGCCGAAGCCAGCGCATCCCTACCCCTCCCTCGGCGATTCACCGGTAGCTTGCGCTCGCGCCTAACGCTTCATCCGCCAGCACCCACTTCTCTTCGCGCGAGGCCACCGCCTCCGCAATGAGGCTCTCCACATCCATCCTGGCCTCCGCGCGCTCGATATCTCTCAGCTTCGGATGCGTCTTGGGGTGTTTTGGCGCGAAAAGCGAGCAACAGTCGTCAAAAGGAAGAATGGAGATGTCATACGTCCCCATTCGCTTCGCAAGCTCGATGATCTCGAGCTTGTCCTCCGCGATGAGCGGACGCAAAATGGTGTGCTCTGTGGCGCGATCGACCGCGTTCAGCGCGGGCAGCGTTTGGCTTGCCACCTGACCCAGGCTGTCGCCGGTCACGAGGGCACCGGCCCCGACTTCGTCCGCGATGCGCGAGGCCGCGCGGACCATCATGCGCCGAAGCAGGATGGTCCTGAGCCCCTCCGGCGCCGCCCGCTGGATTTCGGACTGAATCGCCGTGACCGAGACGAGGTGCAGCTTCATCGGACCTGCCCACGTCGTCAAGACCGCCGCAAGGTCCTCGACCTTCTGCTGCGCCCGCTCGCTCGTGAACGGAAAACTGTGGAAGTGGACCAATTCAAGCGCCAATCCGCGCTTCATGGCCTTCCAGGCAGCCACCGGGCTGTCGATGCCGCCCGAGAGCAGCACGAGTCCCTTTCCGCTCATCCCCACCGGGAATCCGCCGAGCCCCGGCACGCGGCTTGGGTACACGTACGCAGCCGACTTGCGGATATCCACTTCGATCACGACCTCGGGACGGTGAACATCCACGCGAATGTGCGGCAGCGCGCGCAAAATGGCGGCGCCAACTGCCTTTTGAAGCGCCGGGCTGTCGAGCGGGAAGTCCTTATAACCGCGGCGGGCCTCCACCTTGAACGTGGACTTGTCCATCAGCTCCCGCTTCGCGACCTCGACCGCCTTCTGTTGAATTGCCTCCAAGTTGAGCGGCGCGACGGCCACAGGCGAGATGGAGGAGATGCCAAAAACCTGCTGCAGCTTTTGCAGCGTCGCATCGACAGGCGCTCCGTTCAGCTGCACCACGATGCGCTGCTGGCTGCGCGTGACCCGCACCTCGGGCCACCCGGACAGCGCGCGCCGCACGTTGCGCTCCAAAAGCTGTTCCATCTCGGCGCGGTTTGCACCCTTGGTGGTCAATTCCCCATATCGAATCAGGAGATGATCATAAATCAAGTTCGGATCCTCCTAGCGAATTCGTAAAGCTTGCTTGACCCAAGCCGTCCGATCGCGGACGACCTCAAGGGCCTGTTCGATGTCCGACATTCGAGTGCCAGGATGCCATGAAAAACGCACGGCCGCAAGCGCCAAATCAGGTGGGATGCTCATGCTCGTGAGCACGTGACTCGGTTCGCGTCCGTGTTTTCCGCTCGAACATGCGCTACCCGCGGACACATACAAGCCCTTTTCCTCAAAGGCATGCACCAAGATCTCCCCGCGCGCGCCAGGCAGCGCGGCACAGAGGATATACGGAGAGTGGTGGACAGGATCCACCAGCACGTACCCAAGCTCTTCAAGCCCTCGCGCCAACCGTTCGCGCTTCTGTTCTGCGTCGGCATCCGCCTCCATGTCGCAAACCGCGCGAAGCGCCGCTTCACCGAATGAAAGGGCGCCAAGGACGTTCTCCGTGCCGGATCGCAACCCGAATTCCTGGCCACCGCCCACGACGTGGGGCAGCAAGTGAAGACTGGGATGCACGAAGAGCGCGCCGACGCCCTTCAGCGCGCCGACCTTGTGACCGGAACAAGCGTACAGATGGACGCGCGTTCGCTCAAGAGAGACCGGGATCTTTCCGAGCGCTTGAGTCCCATCGACGTGGAAGACCGCCTTGGGATACCGCCGAAGCCCATCCCCAATGGCTTCAACCGGGAGGACGGCGCCTGTCTCGTTGTTGACGTGCATCACCGAGACGAGCACGGTATCATCCCGCACGTGCCGGAGGACATCCTCGGCCGACACGTCGCCGCGCGCGTCCGGGCGGACGTAGGTGACCTCGAAACCCTGGTGCTCCAATTCGTGCACCGCCTGCCTCACCGCCGGATGCTCTATTGCGGTGGTCACGATGTGTCGGCCCCGGTTGGCATACGCCCTGGCGACACCGTAGATCGCAAGGTTGTTGGCCTCGGTGCCGCCGCCCGTGAAGACGAGGCGCCCCTGTCTGGCGCAAAGACTTTGCATCACCTGTGCACGCGCACGTTGCAGCGCGCGCTCTGCCCGCATGCCGAGGCGATGAAGCGAGGACGGGTTCCCGAAGATGTCGAGCCACTCGGTGACCCGTTCCCGGATCTCCTGCCGCACGGGAGCCGTCGCCGCGTAGTCGAAATACAACTCCACCCTGATCACCCCCGAAACGAGAAAGCCGAGGCACCGACGCGCCTCGGCCGTGAACGGATCGTGTGTCAGCGATAGATGACCTCGTCAATCAACCCGTACGCCTTCGCTTCCTCCGCCGACATGAAGTTGTCGCGGTCCGTATCCTGGGCAACTCGCTCCAGCGGTTGACCCGTTCGCTCAGCCAAAATTTGATTGAGGCGTTCTCTCGTCTTGAGAATGTGCCGGGCGTGAATCTCGATGTCCGACGCCTGGCCGCGCGCGCCGCCGAGCGGCTGGTGAATCATCACCTCAGAATTCGGGAGCGCGTAACGCTTGCCCTTCGCACCTGCAGCCAACAGGACCGCCGCCATGCTCGCCGCCATGCCGACACACATGGTGCTCACGTCGGGCTTGATGTGCTGCATGGTATCGTATATGGCAAGGCCTGCAGACACCGACCCTCCCGGACTGTTAATGTACATCTGGATATCCTTGTCCGGATCATCTGCGGCAAGGAACAAAAGCTGTGCGACCACCGCGTTCGCGACATCGTCGTCGATGGGCGTCCCTAAGAAGATGATCCGGTCCTTGAGCAGGCGCGAGTAAATGTCATAGCTTCGCTCGCCTCGCGACGTCTGCTCAATCACGTACGGGATGAGACTCATGCGCTCAAGCCTCCTTTGTGTCTACGGTACTACAATACCCATTATGTCACGACGTTGCCATTTCATCAAGGTAAGTCAAAGTCAGCATACCTTCCAAAGATGGAGCCTCCTCTCGGCATGCCGAGTGGTCTCGCGCGGGATACTGTGGATATTCCCGCGAGAGGAGGATGCGCATGCAACAGAACGTGGAGCCAGCGGATCGATACCTGCGTCTCGCAGCAGGTTTGGCGAGCCTGTCGTCGGCTGTGTATGGGCGCCACCAGTCGGCGCTCACAAAGACGCTTTTAGCTGGCTTTGGCGTGATGAAGATTGCCGAAGCGATCACGGGATACTGCCCGATCAAGGCGACCCTGTCTCGGGCGCGCAAACCCCAAGCGATGGAGCGCGCGAGTCAAAGGGTGCAACAGGCGGCAACGCAGGCAGCGAGCGGCGTGAAGGAGCTCGCCGGTCAGGCGAAGCAGGCGGCGGCACAGGCAGCCCAGCATGTGCAGTCCAAGGCCGAAACCGCTATCCCGGACGAAGTGGCGGAGTTCCTCAAGGAAGGCACCAAACGGGAGACAAGCGACGAGGACAACGCGTAAAGCGCAAGAAGACAGCCACCCCACGGGATGGCTGTCTTCTGCCGCTGCGCCCTGGACGCACGCTCGACATCACTCGGCCCGCGCTTGCCGCGTCACCTCGCACTGCGGAAGGAAGCGGACGCCGTACTTCCCGTTTCGCAGGCGGTACACCTCGACCTGGGTCGGCCGCGCGGAACGGCGAATTCGTTCATCCGCCTCCACCCACATCACGGCGCAGTACGCTTCGAATTTGGTATCGTATACACCTGCAAAGTACACCCAGTCGCCCATGCGCTTCCCCTCCCGTGAGCGTAGTATGGGGCCTGAAACGGGCCACGACCCAGGGAATCGATGTGACACATGGGAAAATGGCGTTCACCTCATTTCCTTTCGCCGAACCTTTTGCTACAATATTTGCACCACTTCGGTGGTGGCGAAGCGCCGGTCGGTGCACGACCTACGGATTGCCTTTCCATTCGAGCTTGTCCGTCCACACGAGCGCGGTCGCGTGATACCAGGCGTATGATCCGTCAGGAGGAAACTCCGGCAAAGGAGTGAACGCGCGATGATGACGAAGGATGATATCCTGTTGCTCAAGACCAAGCTGCTCCCTCCTGGGGCAGAGGCCGTCATCGACTTTCTCGCTGCTCGCCATGGCCAATTGGAGTCGACGAACATCGTGCTGGAGAACGTGCCGCTTCTCATCATTGGGCGCCACGGCATGATCGCCCGTCTGCCGCTGAATGGACGCATCAAGAAGGTGAGCCAAGCGGAGGAAATTCTGCCCGCTCTCCAGGCGTATTTCAACAATGCGTCATCGACCGACAAGCTGTTCGTGTTCATCAATCTACCGGAGCTTCCGATTCCTCCGGAAGTGCAGCAAGTCCTGTCGGAAGTCGAAGCCAGGGCGATGCGGCGCGAGGAGATTCGTATGAAGATCGACCGGGCGCTCGACGAGCGCAATCGAGAAGCGTTCGACCGCGCGGTCAAAGAGCTGGAACAACTCATGCGCGAGGAGGACTCGACCATGGGTCCGACGCCGAGCGCAACCTAGGTGTATAGAGGACGGCCACCGCGGTAACGATGCGCATGTGAGGTGATGAGATGGACCGAGTCGTATTGTGGGAAAAAGCGTCGGAACTCGCCCGTCTCATTGCCGACTCAGAAGCCGCGCAAGGTTACCGCGAGGCCAAAGCGCGGCTCGACGAGTCGCCAGAAGCCCAGTCGCTGCTTCGCCGTTTCCGCGAGCTCCAGGAAGCGGTCGCCGAGTTTCAGGCGCGCCGCGTGCCGCCCATGCACTACCGGCACGTCATTGAGGAGGCGGATCGGTTGCTCACGGAGATGCGGCGCCTACCAGAGATTGCGGCGTTCGAACAAGCTGAGCGCCGCCTCAACGAGTTGTTGGACGCCGTTTCGAGCCGGTTGCAGCGAGGGCTCACCTCGCCGCCCCCTCGGTGATGCCGGGTGCGTTGACACCGTGGACACATGGTGTTATGTTGTTGCAAGCATGGCGCAGGCCAAATTTGGATAGCGGATGGGAATGAGATGAATGGCTCACGACGAGTTTGTCGAACACGAGGACGAAGTCATCGTCCTGGAAGATGAAAACGGCGAAGAACACCAGTTTGTATTGGGCGAAGTTCTGACCGTAGACAACAAGGACTACGCGGTCCTTTTGCCGCTCGACGACTCCATGGAAGAAGGCGTCATTTTCCGCATCGACGGCGAAGATGGCGAGCAGATGGTGCTGTCGGAGATTGAGGATGACGAAGAATGGCAGCGCGTCGTCGACGCCTATAACGATGAACTGTTCGACGAGGCCGAAGACGACGACGAAGAGGACTGACCGTCCTTCCTCAGCCGTTTCGCGGTGTGAAACACCTCGCGAAGCGGCTTTTTTCATGCCGCTGCTCCCGACAACGACGTGGAACGCCAGCCTCATCCCCACGAGATCAGGGCATAAGCGAACGCCAATTTCGAATATATAGGCATTGACAACGGTTTGCGATTGTTTTTTCAAGCAACTTATCCTATCATAAGAACCGAGCCATTCAAGTTGCCGCCGTGATTGAGCGGCCAGAGAAAGGAGACAGATCATGACCCCGAATGACCTCGACGCTCTACTCCGTGAAACGCGCACCTTTGCCCCTTCAGAAGAATTTCGCCGGCAAGCGAATTACAGCGATGAAAGCATTTACGAAGAGGCCGCTCGCGACCCTGAGGCGTACTGGGCCAAAGAGGCCGAGCATTTGACATGGTTTCAGAAATTTGAAAGCGTTTGCAGGTGGGATCCGCCTCATGCCCAATGGTTTATCGGCGGCAAGTTGAACGCCGCTTACAACTGTGTGGATCGGCACACGTTGAATCACCGCAAAAACAAGGCAGCTATCATCTGGGAGGGCGAACCTGGCGACAGCCGCGTGTTGACCTACGATATGCTCCGCCGCGAAGTCGACAAGGCCGCGCACGCGCTGAAGCAACTTGGCGTCCAGAAGGGAGACCGCGTCACCATCTACCTCCCCATGGTGCCGGAACTTCCGATTGCGATGCTCGCCTGTGCCAAAATCGGCGCGATGCACTCCGTCGTGTTCGGCGGCTTTTCGGCGCAAGCCTTGAAGGACCGCATTTTGGACGCGGGCAGCAAGCTGCTCATCACCGCGGACGGCGGCTGGCGGCGCGGTAAGGTCATCCCGCTCAAACAAAACGCCGACGAGGCCGTCGAAGGCACGCCCATCGAGAAGGTCGTCGTGGTCAAACGGGTGGGCGACGCGGCCAACGCGCCGATGCACGCTGAGCGCGACGTGTGGTGGCACGATCTCATCGCGGCCGCGCCGACCAAGCCGTTCCCTGCCGAACCGATGGATTCGGAGGACTATCTGTTCCTTCTCTATACATCTGGCACCACGGGTAAGCCGAAAGGAATTGCGCATAGCACCGGCGGTTATCTCGTGGGCGTCAATACGTCGATGCGCACCGTGTTCGACTTGAAGGACGACGATGTCTTCTTCTGCACCGCGGACATCGGCTGGGTCACGGGACACACGTACATCGTCTACGGGCCGCTGTCGGCGGGCGCTACCGTCGTCATGTACGAGGGATCGCCCGATTATCCAGATCGCGACCGGTACTGGGCCATCGCCGAAAAGTACGGCGCAACCATCTTGTACACCGCGCCAACGTCCATCCGCATGTTCATGAAGTGGGGGCCCCAGTACGTCGAAAAGCACGACCTGAGCACGCTTCGCCTGCTCGGTTCCGTCGGCGAGCCCATCAACCCCGAGGCGTGGATGTGGTACCACAAGTACGTCGGCCAAGAGCGGTGCCCCATCGTCGACACGTGGTGGCAGACCGAGACGGGCTGCGCGATGATCGCGCCGCTGCCAGGCATCGTCACCACGAAGCCGGGTTCCGCCACGAAACCCGTCCCAGGTATCTCGGTGGACATCCTCGACGACGATGGAAATCCAGTCCCGCCTGGGCACGGCGGCAATCTCGTCATTACCAAGCCGTGGCCGTCCATGCTGCGCACGGTCTGGGGCGATGACGAACGCTTCCGCAAGACGTACTTTGGCAAATTCGAAGGCATCTACCTGCCGGGCGACGGCGCGTACCGAGATCAGGACGGCTATTATTGGATCGTCGGCCGCCTCGACGACGTCATCAATGTCTCCGGCCACCGCATCGGCACCGCCGAGGTCGAAAGCGCGCTCGTCGCGCACCCCGCGGTTGCGGAGGCTGCCGTCATCGGGCGAGCCCACGAGGTCAAAGGTCAGGCCATCACGGCGTTCGTCATCCTGAAGGAAGGCCAATCCGCTTCGGACGATCTCGTCGCCGAGCTGAAGCAGTTCGTGGTGGAGCAAATCGGCGCCATGGCGCGTCCCGAGGAAATCATCTTCGCGGCCGATCTTCCGAAGACGCGCAGTGGCAAGATCATGCGCCGCCTGCTGCGCGATATCGCGGAGGGCCGCGTCGTGGGCGATACGACCACCCTCGCCGATCCGGCCGTGGTGGAGCAGCTGAAGTCGCAGTACAAGGACCAGGAATGATGAGCTTGAGCCGAACACACGCCAACCTGCGCCTGGAAGGAGGTGATCCGGCAGGCGCAGGACGCCCACTCGCTCATAGCCGAGCCGTTTTCAACCCATGAAGAGATGGAAAAGAGGGTGAATGGAATGTCTGATCAGGTGAAAATCGCTGATCCTGGCCCGCTTGGCCTCGCCGGATTTGGAATTACCACGTGCATCCTGAGCCTCATCAATGCGGGCGTGACGAGCGCAGGCGCGCTCGGCGTGGTGCTCGGGCTCGCCATTGCGTATGGCGGCACAGCCCAGTTCATCGCAGGTCTTTGGGAATTCCGCAAGGGCAACACGTTCGGCGCCACAGCGTTCTGTTCGTACGGCGCATTTTGGTGGGCCTTTTATCTCATCAACAAGTTCGCGCCCACCGCAGGGTTGGGACTTTTCCTCCTGTTCTTCGGTATCCTCACGCTGTTCTTGTGGTTCGGGACGTTTTATTTGAACAAGGCGCTTTGGTTTGTGTTCTTGACCCTGTGGATCACGTTCTTCTTGCTTGCGGCCCACGCGTTTGGCATCATCGGCAGCAGCACCGCCGGCGGTTGGGTCGGGTTTATCTGCGGCCTGAGCGCACTGTACACGTCGTTTGCGACGGTGCTCAATGAGACCATGGGCCACGTCTTCATGCCGGTCGGCCAGCCGTTTGCGCAAAAGCGCGCGTCTTCGACGGGTGTAAGCGCTTAAACCCATCGGACGAAAGCGCATCCTTTCGTCCATGGCGCTGCAACCTCTCTGGGCACCGTGCCCCGCACGGCGTAACACGCACTGCACAAGGCGGCCCTCGCCAGGCCGCCTTGCAGAGCAGTGCGTAAGCTGCACGGCACGAAGTCAGGCCAAAACCCCATGCGCACACCTCGCCGCATCTCCGATGGCGCTCCTTGAAGCATCGCAAGCGCTTTCTTCCTCGTTCTCAACACCGTTCGTCCTCTTCGCCGCGCGAGCCTTCCAGGCGGGCGTTGGACAAAAGGAGTCGCCGGGATTCATCCACATGCGATTGCACAACGCGAGCCATCCATTCCTCATCCCCTGCGAGAAGCGCTTCGGCCAGCGCCCGGTGTTGAGCTAAGGCCCCCCGCATGTCCGCTTCCCCGCGTTGCATGCGCATGCGGATGACGATCGCAAGCGTCAACTGCAGCAGCTTGCCTATCTCGTGCCACAGCCGCATGATGCGTCGGTGATTCGCCGCCTCCACGATGGACTGGTGATAGACGAGATCGAGCTCGGAAAATCGGTGCCAGTCGCCGTGCATGACGGCGTCTTCCATGTCTCGTGCGACGGACAGGAGCGTTTGAGCAAGCCCTTCGCGCTGGCCTCGCGCGAGCCGACATGCCCGGCGGGCAGCAAACCCCTCCACGAGCTCGCGCACATCGTACAACTCCTGCACATCTTCCCCGCTCAAACCCAGCACGCGAGCACCGTTGCGCCCAAGCTCTAGGAGGCCCTCGTGCGCCAGCTGGCGAAGAGCCTCGCGGACAGGTGAACGGCTCGTGCCAAATCGTCGCGCCAGAAAGTTCTCACTTAAGACATGGCCTGCGGCGCACTCGCCCATGACAATTTCGTACCGGAGCACATCGGCAATGGCATCGCCCAGCCGCTGAACTCCCTCCGGGCCCCGCTCCACTGTCCTTTCACCTCCCGTTCATACGCTTCTGACATTTGACAGCGGGTCGCACAAGTTCTATGATGGTCCTCGCCCATCTACTTACGAATGGTAAGTATCTGGCGCAGACGATACCGCACAGGAGGGAACACCATGGCCCAAGTCAACTTGACCATTCTTTACTATAGCGCAACGGGAACGAATTATCGAATGGCGCAGATCGCTGCGGAAGCCGCACGAGAAGCAGGAGCAGAGGTGCGCGTGCGCAAGGTGGCGGAGCTCGCGCCCCAGTCGGTGATCGACACCTCGCCCGCGTGGAAAGCACACGTCCAAGCGACGGCCCATATTCCCGTGGCGACGCCGGACGACGTGGCATGGGCGGACGCCATTTTGTTCAGCGTGCCGAGCCGCTTTGGCAACATCCCGTCGCAGATGAAACAGTTTCTTGACACCCTTGGACCGCTGTGGGCCAAGGGACTGACGGCGAATAAGGTCGTGAGCGCCATGGCGAGCGCGCAGAATCCGCACGGTGGCCAGGAGGCGACCATTCTAGCGCTGTATACCTCGATGTATCACTGGGGTGCCATCGTCGCCGCCCCCGGTTTCACGGATCCGTCTGCGTACGCAGCAGGCGGCAACCCCTACGGCACGAGTGTGACCGTGAAGGAGACCGGCGAGATCGACCCGGGCGCGGTGGAGGCCATCCGGCATCAAGCCCGCCGCACGGTGACCGTGGCGTCCTGGGTCAAACAGGGACAGGCTGTGACCGTTTGACAAACCGCTCATTTGCAGGCGGCGCGAGCAAGCCTCTCTCGCTCGCGCCCCGCAGATCAGCGCAGGAAATCAGGCTGTTTGAATCGCGGATTGGGGTATTGATAGAAGCCCTCGCCGGATTCCCGGCCCAATTTGCCGGCATCCAACATCTCCTTGAGTTTGGACGCGAGCCGAGCGTACGCCTCGTTGCCCGACTTTGCCTTCTCGGCCGCGATGTTGTACGCCGTCCGGACGCCGACCGTGTCCAGGATGCCGAACGGCCCTTCCTTTGCTCCGGTGGCAATCATCCACGTCTTATCGATCGTCTCTGGATCGGCCACCTCGTTGACCCACAGCATCTGCGCGGCCTCGAGAAACGGGACCAAAAGCGAGTTCAGAATATAGCCGGGTTGTTCCTTGTAGATCGGCAGCGGCACCATGCCAATGGAGCGGGCAAACTCGACCACTTGCTGGAACACGCCTTCGTCTGTCCCCGGGTGGCGCATGACCTCGGCCGTATTGTTGCGCCAAATCGTATTTGCGAAGTGCAGGGCAAGGAATTTCTCCGGCCGGCCCGTCGCCTCGGCAAACTGACTCGGGACCATCGTGGACGAGTTGGTGACCAACACCGTGTGCGCCGGCGCCACTTTCGCCAGCTGCTCGTAAAAACTGCGCTTGACCTGCGCGATCTCCGGCACGGCCTCGATCACCAGATCGGCATCGCGGACCGCATCGGCGAGATCGGCGGTCAAGCGGATGCGATGCATCGCAGCGTCGACCTGTTCCCGCGTGGCGCCGAGATCGCGCATGTAATTGGGCTTCAACTTTTCCAGCCGTTCTCTGGCCTTCGCAAGCGCCTCGTCCGAGATGTCGTAGAGGGCCACCGGAAACCCATGAAACGCGGTCTGAAATGCGATTTGGCTGCCCAACACGCCCCCACCCGCGACGGTGATGTTTCGAAACTCCATATCGCCCACCCTCTCCGTCTGCTCATCCTGCAAAGCCCCGCGCGCCCACGCGGACTGGCGATCCGGCTCGGCAGATGTGTTGCTGTGATCCGCGGCGATCCCGGCGCCCGGGCATCGCGTGATGGCGCACCCGCCGAGGCGTGCCTCGCGAAAGGACCGCTTGTTGGCGGAAGCGGTTTCAGCGGGAAGGGGCGCAACCGCCGGACCGGCGCATCGGCGGGAAACACCCCCGCGCACATCCACGCCCTGGATGCCTTTGAGACGAACGGTGAAACGCGCGACCCCCGGCGCCGTGGGGATCCGCTCACGCACACGGATAAGACTAGTTTATCGAGAAAGCGGGCGATGCGCACGTCGCGCACAGCGTAGGCCGACCGGCCACGGCGATGGGATACTGTGGCCTCTCTCGCGCGGACCGCCAGGCGGCTGCTGCGCTTCAAGCCCCGCGCAGTGCTCAGAGGCGTTACGGATGCACCGCCTCGGCTACCGCGTCTTCGAGCGCTTCCTCGACGCGAGCAGCGACCGGATGGAGAGCAGGATCCCCAAGCCAGCCGATGAGCGACGTCGGTTTGGGAAGCGCGACCTTGGTCTTCTCACCTTCTTCGTACACGGCGATCTTGCACGGAAGAAAATAACCCACTTGCAGATTTTGCGACAAGACCTCATTTGCGGCCTTCGGGTTGCACACTTCGAGAATTCGGTATGGCGTCGAAAACGGCATGCCCTTGGCCTGCAGGGTCCCGGGCACGTCCATCTGCCAGAGGACGCCAAATTGCCGTGCCTTGAGTGCCTCCGAGAGGCGGTGGACCGTTTCATCCACGGAATAAGGAGAGTCTTTCACGTAGACCCAATCCAGGTTCATTCAACATCCCTCCCGACGTTGCAAACGGTTTTCAGCGCGGCGAGCACCTCGTGTTTGGGCTTCAACCCTTGCAGCCTAAGCACGACCACGCCCTCCCGAAACAGCATCAGCGTGGGGATGCTCATCACCCTGTACGTCTCGGCCACGCGAGGTGCATCGTCGACATTCAGCTTGCCCACAATGAGCTCGCCGGTGCACGCACGCGCCACCGCTTCTAC
This sequence comes from Alicyclobacillus vulcanalis, assembly GCF_900156755.1. Taxonomy (GTDB): domain Bacteria; phylum Bacillota; class Bacilli; order Alicyclobacillales; family Alicyclobacillaceae; genus Alicyclobacillus; species Alicyclobacillus vulcanalis. Next base: position 49,365 of record NZ_FTOO01000009.1, on the reverse strand, counting down.
CACAGGCCCCATGAGCCGGCAGGGCCCGCACCACGGGGCCCAAAAATCCACAAGCACGGGCAGACTCGCGTCGCGAAGGAGCGCGGCAAACGACCTCTCTGTCAGGTTCACCGTTGCCATGGCTTCTGCCCCCTTCATGCCGTGCGGGAGCTACGACGTCCGCCGTTTGGAGGCATTCCACGCCATGATGCCGCCTGAGAGATTGCGCACGTCGCGAAAGCCATGTCGCGCCAGCCACTTGGCTGCGCGGGCACTGCGCGCACCCGAACGGCACATGACGACGACCGGCCGCTCCTTATCGAGCGCGTCGCTTCGATGGGCGAGCTCTCCAAGCGGGATGTTTTGAAAACCCTGGATGTGACCGCTACGAAACTCGGAGGGTTCTCGCACGTCGACGAGCTGCGCACCGCTCTTCTTGTCCTTGAGCAACTGCTTGAGCTCGTCTGGCGAGATCGAACGGACACCCTTGGAAGGCAGACTTCTCCATACCCATACCCCGACGATACACGCGATCAACACGAGCCAGATCCACGACATCAGCTTCTCAACTCCTCACCTGCACCATATATACCGTACAGGGTATAGTATATCGAAGAATGTCGCGATCGGCAAGCGTCCGGGCGCGACGTACAGGCGCCCGGCGCGAAAGCGATGTTCAGGACGCCCCGTCTCTCCATGCGTGGTCCACGGTGCGAAGGCTCAGGGCGAGCGCCGCGATCGCGCATACCACAGCGCCCACCACGGCAGCCAACGACACCGGGAGAGGCGCACGGCCGAGCCAAGCCACCGCGCGTGCGCCATCCGCAGATCCCAAGACGCCCACAAGGACATCCAACACGAACCATGCGGAGAGCAGGCTGCGCTTGGGGCGGAGCCAGAGCGCCGCGGAGACCACCGTGTTCCATGTGGAGGCACACCCACCAATGAGCCAGGCCAGGGCGAGATCGCGCAGATGAGCACCTTGCGCTGCGTGCGCTCCAGCCGCGTGCACGAGGACGATCACGCCTGCCAGCATCCCGGACGAAATCCACACCCACGTGCCGAGGCTCTCGATCAAGGCAAAGCCTGCGAGCACGGCGCCCTTCCGCACGGGCCAGCCCCGGAACCAATCGCCGAGGCCCTCGACCACAGACAGCACGGAAAACGGGCTGAACATGGACCATAGCCACGCGCCGCCGAGCATGCCGTCCTCGATGCGAGAGACAACGACGGGCAGATGACGCGTATGCCAATTGAGCAGGACGAGCACCACCAGCACGGCCACAGGGCCGAGCACGCTCGCCAAGCCGGTTCGCGTGCCCATTCGCAGGGCACCCCGCCCCCCAAAGGGCCACACCGCGCGCCGCATCGACATGTGAACGGCTAGGCCGAAGGTTTGAGCGTACGGTCGTTCCGCCAAGCGTCTACGCCCACTCGCCCGAGGCTTCGCGAGATGCTCGCCCTGCTCGCGCGCTTGGCCTCGATCCAGACGCCACAAGCCCACCGTTTCTTCCCCGACTCGGTCCACGGCGTCCTCCCGAGGCAACAGCCACGCCCCACGCGCCCACCGGCGCGTGCCCATCACGGCGGACACCGCGCCAACGAACACGCATATCAACGCGGCGATCCACCACGCGTGCACATTCGATAGAGGATTCGCATGTCCCCATGCGGCCACGTGAAGGATGAAGACCGCCGAACCTGCACCATCGGCGGTTGTGGCCAGCCAGCGAATGCGATCACTCTGAAGAATGTCTCGCACGGCCGAGACGAGTGCAAGCCCCGCGTTGGTCACGGCAAGTGTCGCGATCGTCCACAACCAAGCGCGTCCCAGCGAAGGGGCACGATGAGCGCCCAAGACCAGGGATCCCGAGGAAAAGAGAACGAATCCCGTGGCCAGCCAGGCGGTGAGACGCGCATACGCTGCGACGGCTCGCACCATCGTGAGCTGCAGGCGGGAATAGGGCAGAAGCGTCATGGCGCCAAGCCCTCCGTGCGACGTGACCCTGATGGTCCCCATCATCCACCAGGTGCTCAGGGCGATGAGCCAGAGTCGCTCCCACGGATACGACTCAATGGCGCACAAGGCCGCGCCGACGGCGAGCGAACACACGACCATGACGAAAAACGCGCCCACACGCGCGCTCACCGGGCGACGTCTCCCCTTCCGGCGCGACATTTCAAATTGCCACAGCGCCGCGAACCCGCTGAGAGACATCATTCGCTGAACACCTCCCGGTACCGGGACGCCACCGAGCGCCCTTGCGCGCGGATCTCCTCCGCCGACTCGTCCGCCACGATCACGCCCTCGCGCAAAAACAGGACGCGATCGAGCAGCGGCTCAAACTCGCGCACGTCGTGCGTGGCGATCACGACCGTGCGCCGAGCCTCCGCACAAGCCTGCACGATGGCCGACGCGATGGTCTCGCGCGACATGAAGTCAATCCCGGTGAATGGCTCGTCGAGCAGCACGACGGGGCATTGGCGGGCCAGGCAGGTGCAAAGTCCCACGCGCACACCTTCTCCGCGCGAGAGTCGGGCGATGGGAACCGTCGCGCGCAGCTTGAGCTCTTCCACGAGGCGCTCTGCGCTTGCCTGGTCCCAGTCTGGATACAGGCCGCTCGCGTACCTCAGCCACTCGCTGACCGTGAGCCACCCCGGCAACTGCCCCCGCTCCGGCAAAAGCGCCGTATGGCGGAGCGTGCGCCAGCCAGAGGCCTCTCCAAGTACGCGCACCGTTCCGCCCGCGGGCCGAATCAGTCCAGCAATGGTGCGCAGAAGCGTCGTCTTGCCCGCGCCATTCGGCCCCAAAAGGCCCACCATCTCGGCCTCCTCTACGTTCACGTGAATCCCCCGCAAAATCGGCCGCCCGCTCAGCCATACGTCCACGTTTTCGCATGCGATCACGGCCATCCTCATCCCTCCTGACCTTCTTCTTCGCCGAGCCGAACGAGCTCCTCGACGCTCATGCCGAGTTCATCCGCGACACGCTTGAGATGATTGAACGCCTGCCGGGCAATGCGCCTGCGCGCTCGAAGGGCGACCTCGGAATGACGCACCACAAACGTGCCCTGCCCGCGGAACGTCTCGATGAGGCCGTCGGCTTCCAGTTCCGCATACGCCCGCATCGCGGTGTTCGGCGTGACCCGCAGCCTCGCGGCGAGATCGCGCACCGAAGGCAGACGCGTACCCGGCCGCAGGCGGGATGCGGCTAGCTCCACTCGGATGTGATGAGCAATCTGCGCGTAGAGAGGCTCGGCGGGATCCAACTCCCACGCGGGTACCTCCCAGGGCGGGTCCAAGGTCATGTCGCGCCCCTCCTCGGCCGCATGATGTCAATTGTATTGATTGTATTAAATCACATAATACACTTGGTGACAAGAGGATGAAAAGGACCATCCGTACAGGCACCGATCCGTCCTGTTGGCAAGAGAGATCCCTACCGACGACCCAACTGGCGTATGATGAAGAGAGCCGAAAGGAGGTGAAATTCCATGCATCGCTCGTCCATCATCGCGCCGTACGTCGCTCTGGCCTTTTCCCTCGGCTTTGCTTGGTTCATGCTGGCACCCCTCGTGCCCACGCTGGCCGGCCAACTTCACGCGTCCATCTCGTCCATCCTCATCTTCGTGTCGATGTACGGATACGCCATGGTGGTCGGCTCCATCCCGGCCGGACTCTGGGCGGCACGCCGCGGGCCGCGGCCCGTCCTCACCTTCGCCCTGTCGATCTCGGCCGTCGGCCTGCTCGTCCGCGCCCTGAGCCACACCTACGCGCTCTTCCTCATCGGCCAGGTCCTCGCCGCGATCGCCTACCCGTTCCTCATCGCGCCCATCGGAGCCGTGCTGCGCATGAGCGGCGTCCGCCGCCTCCGCGCGGGAACGGGAATGACCATCGGCGCACTGTTTTTGGGCATGGGCCTCAGCGCGCTGACCAGCGCACACCTCAGCCTGTCTGGCGCACTCTGGCTGGGATTCGCTTTGAACGCACTCGTGGGCATCTGGCTGCTCGTGGCGCTGCGCCGCCTGCCGCCGGTTGCGGCACACACCGGGTTTCGCGTGCGCCTGACCTACAGCCCGTGGTGGCTCGTCGGCTTTGTCGTCTCGTCGACCAGCGTCATGTTCGGCGGGATCACGTCCACGGCGCTCACCCACCTGCACGTGGCACACGCCGAGGCGCTCGGCGGCTTCTTGTCTGGACTCACCTTCATCGGCTCGGCTGTCGGAGCCATGGTGTTTGGCGCACTCGCCGAAGGCCGATCCAGACCCAAGCCCATCATCGCCGTCCTCGCGGTGCTCACGTGGGTGTGTGTCCTCCTGATGGGCCTGTCGCTCATTGGGCGCGCGCCCGCCAACGGGACGTTTGTCAGCATCATCTACTTCCTCGCCGGAGCATTCGGAAATGGTTGGTATACGCTCGCGCTGGAGGAGGCCGCGAAGCGGGCAGAGGACGCCGGCAGCGCTGGGTTGAATACCGCGGGCTACAGCTTGGCGTCGAACGTCGGCGTGGCCATTTTGCCCGACGCCGTCGGCCCGATGGTCATCTCGGCGCCGAGCGCATGGCTCGCCATCACCGCCGCGCTTGGGGCTGTGGCCGTGATCGCGTCCCTCATCACGAGGACTCGCGTCTCCGAGCTGTGACGTCGAGGTCATGGGTGCCGCGAAACCCTCTGCCAGCCTGAGACGGACTCCACACAGCGAAACACACCGGCACCCCGGCAGGCACAGGCCGCGGGGTGTCGGTGTGGCGCCTTGACGTTAGGAATTTGGGACATAGGCATTCCCGCGAATTGAGAATCCGGGTAACTGGAGGGGCGGTCGGCCGTGGAACTGCGCCATCACCTGGCTCGGCGTCTTGACGACCATGCCATAGGCATCCTGCTGCAACGGGCTCTGGAGCATGGAGAGGACTTCCGACGAAAGGCGGCGGCGCATCACGGCCTCTGATCCCGTCGCGACCGGGAAGCTCATCGCCCAGAGAAGTTCCGTCGGCAAATCGCCGTGGTTCACAATGGCGGGATCGAGATTCCAAGCTCTCTCCATGTCGCGCTGGTAGAACGAGAAGGCGGGCACACCGGAGACGTGCACACCGGCTTCTGTGTCCCAGTAACTCGCAAGGACCCGCGCCGCTTCGTCGGTGAAGGACCGCAGCGTGTCCAGGGCGCGCTCGTCTTCCTGTGCGACGTAGGCGGCGTTTGGCGCCAGGCGGATCGCCACTGACGACGCATGCACCGCTCCTGCGGGCACCTGGCCCGGCGGAACGGCGGGGAGCACGCCCAGCCACTCGCCAATGCCCACATACACGCGGCCGCCCGCCTCCGCGAAAGACGGCAGGATCTCGTTGGGCGTGGTCAGCTCGCTCCATGAGCCGAGGCCGTAGCTGCGCGGGACGCTGTACACCACGGCTGCGCCCGTCACGACGTTGAACGCCACCACGCGATTCCACACGCGAAATCCCCAAGTGATGGGCCATGAATGCGGATAGAGCGGCGGGTATTGAGGGCCCTTGAGCGCCACCCACACCCAATCGCCGACCTGGCCCAGGACCACGTTGTCCCACGATCCCGGCGACAGCGTCTCGGGATTCACGAGCGAACCGTACATCGGCACCGCGGATGGCCACTTGGCCGCGTGTCTCCCATCCACCTCCACGGTTACCTGCACGGGCTGAAACGATGTTGGAAACGTGTTGCTGAACACGAGGTGCACTGGGCCCGCGTACGAGCGCTGCGTTTGAGCGGGAACGCTGCCTGCAGGTTGGAAGGCGCCTGTGCTTGGCGTGAACCATGCGTCTTCCAAGCGCGCTTTTGCCGTTGAGCCTTGCGCATCCGCTCGAACGACGAGACGAACACGCGCGCCTTCCGGATCCACGCCGGCGATCGCGGCGAGATCGCCATACGCGCGGCCTAGGGGCACCGCATACCAGCCGACGCCGGAGGGCGTCGCCACCGCTGTTGCAGATGCCGCAGGTGCCGCGGATGCCGGCGGCGCCGAAAGCCCCGAGGACGCGCCGTGTTGCCCATGGTCTTGGCGTGATACGTTGTGCGCGATCCCGTTTGGGGCCACACTGCGCGCTGGAGAGGCACCCTGCGCAGCAGAAGGCGCAGAGGATGCTAGATTCGACGCGGCTGTAGGCGAGCCACACCCCGCGACGATCACACTGGCGGCCGTCAACGCTAAGACGGCGCGGTACAGGGGTTTCATGCGATGGCCTCCCGAAGTATGGAATAGGTTTGGTGGGCAGCTTCACGACGTACATGCCGTGCGGCGTCATACATTAGCGCCGACCTTAAGTTCAGCAAAGAAGGCATTCGCGGCTTCAGCGAGTCGCTCCGCCCGCTTACAAAGCCATTGTTCGTAATCGTCAATGGTGCAGGTCTGAATGTCTTGCTCTATGAACTGAGCCCTCAACTTTTCTGGCGTAATCTTGTAGCGTCTAAGGTAGTCCATGGGGGACTGCGCGTTAATGCGAATGTTCGCCTTAGGACCAATGACTGCAATATTTGCTAGAGCATCGACTTTGTCGTCAGGTACTCGTCCTTGGAGAAATTTCCTCGGAAAGATATGATGCCATTGGGGTCTGAAGTCGGCCAGAGCCTGAAGGCCTTCAAAGCCAATGCGCTGTTCTCTTTCATCCCAATCCAATGCCCTCTGTTTATAAATCAGAAGGTACAAAAGAAACCTTCCAAACGGCGAATCACCATAGTCGCGCAGGAAGTCCTCTGCATCGAAAGGGGTGTTGTGGTTCAACCTCGACAACAATTTGCGAACAGCGTCAATGAGACACTCCGCCTCGCCGATGTCGCGAAGGTCCTCTTCCATTGCTGTATATGAGGATGTACTGTAACGCCCAAACCTTGAAGCCTGAAGGAACCAATATAGCATGAGATTGAAGGGGCCTTCGCGAAACCGATCGATCAAAGCGATTAAGACGACAAGCGCATTTTCTGTAGGTAGGGGACGACTTCCAAAAATACCGTATTCCCTAAAGTGACCAATGAGACTCTTCCACGCATCCTTCGTGCGCTGCCAAGTGCTTTGGATGGTCTCCGATGTCCAAAAGGCTTCGTCCACCTCCTTGAAGCGAACCTTTTTTACCCCTATGGCTGTAATACACCGAAACAACAAATTAGGGCTAATCGCATATCCGCTGTCTTCCAGTTCGCGAAGATACGGCAGGAAAGACTCTCGGATCCAACCTGGAGTTCGTGCAGCGACGACTCCCAGATAAATGTCCGCCTCCGTGACACGGGTCCCCCTACTATTGAGCCTAGAAAAAATTTCTACCACATCTTCGAGCTCGTGATCAATGGTCACAGTAACAATATCGGCGTCTCGGATTCGACGCACTCGATCGAGCCTCGTATAAACCTCCATCGCATCCATGTGTTTGCACAATCCGTTTCGTTTAATGTCCGTCGCGAGGTTACTGAGCTTTTGCTGGTCTGCATCCTTGTTGGTGTCTAGGTTCAGGAGCTCTCTTACTGGAATATAGCGAGGAGCCTTCATCTTCTTTATGACAGCATTAGCAATGAGAAAGTATGGAGGTTCTTTTGCCTCGACGTCAAAACGAATGTCGTATTTCTCGAGTGTCCGGTTCCACTCATCCACGTCGTGCCACCAGTAGGGCTTCCGTCCGAACAAGATGCACAGCGCGGTTGTACGCTGTTGTCCATCGACCACCCATAAGTATGGTACACCTGCATCTCTAGCCGATTGAACCTGACGGTTCCCCTCACTTTTCCATAAAAGAAAGCTTCCAATTGGATAGCGAAGCCACAACGACTCGACCAAATCTTTGACCTGCGTCGCCTTCCAGACAAAGCCTCGTTGGAACTCAGGAATACTCCACACATGACGAACGGCCCTATCTACAATGTCATGCACCTGTATGGACTCATACGCCATTGAATGCATCACCTCTTGTTATCTTTCCAGCACCCAATGAGGGCGCGTCAATCCCGGCGACGATGACGACAGTACTTGTAATTCGCCCTAGAATGGACTATCCCTTCTCAGGTAAAAAATAACGCGAGGCTCCGAACACTTCGGAGCCTCGCCCATGTCCCGCGACGTCACGCGGCCTTTATGGAGCCACCTGTCGGATTCGAACCGACGACCTGCTCATTACGAGTGAGCTGCTCTACCCCTGAGCCAAGGTGGCACTTGGTAGCGGCGGAGGGATTCGAACCCCCGACAGCACGGGTATGAACCGTGTGCTCTGACCAACTGAGCTACGCCGCCACAGGAATCGTCTGGCGGAGAGAGTGGGATTCGAACCCACGAGGCGGCGTTGACCGCCTACACGATTTCCAATCGTGCTCCTTCGACCACTCGGACATCTCTCCGCGTCGGCATAAAGCCAAGCGACGATTGTTATCATAGCAGGATTGTGCCGCATCTGCAAGCACAAAATTTCTCATCCATCGCCCCTCCCAAGCTGCACGCCGTGCCCAGGCGCTCTGCATCGCCTGGGCAGTCGCGATCGACGGGAAGGTCCCATCGGCACGGCGACAGCGGGGGCCAAGACGGCGGGGGCCAAGCCCCCGCTCAGTCCACCGGCGTCAGCGCCAGGACGCGCCGGAGCTCCAGAACGTCGTTCAAAATGTATTCGGCACCGAGCCGCTCGAACTTGGGCCGCGCCGCCTGGCCTTCGAGCCCGGTGAGGACGGCCGCGAACGACGCGCCGAGCCTGTCCGCCGCGAGCTTGTCGGCGATCGAATCGCCTACGATGAGAACCTCGCCGCGAAGGCCTGGGATGGGGAGCTCCACCTGCAGGAGTTTCGCGACATCGCGTTCGCCGCGAAGCGAGCGCAAGTACGAGAACGGGTGCGGTTTCGACAGGGGCCTTGCGTGTGGCGCCTGCTCTTCGGCCGCCACCACGTCCGAGGCATTCGTCACCCGCGCCGGATCGAAAAAGGAGAGCCAGCCAAAGTGCGTGAGCGGCACGCGGGTCTCGATTTCCGGCCGCCCGGTGGCGATGCCCAGCGTCACCCCCGCCGCCTTGAGGTCGGCGAGGAGCGCAGCGAACGCGGCCGGATCGACGATGGGATACTCACTCGTGAGAAACCCGGCCTTCCCCGTGGCCTTGCCGGTGTACGCATCGCCTAAATACCACTCCTGGAACGTCTCCTGCCCGACCTGCCACAGCGCGTGCGCATCGGCGTTTGGCGCGTAGCGGGCGAGCGCGGTCCGCGCCCGCTCCATCAGTTCCGATCGCGACGAGGCTCCTTCGTACAGGGCCCCGTAGCCGTCCCATTGCACCACGTACTCCGGGACCACGCTTCGCACGATCTCGCCGAGGGCGCGAAGTGACGCCTCCGTCCAGCCTGCATCGAGCACCGCTTGAGCCTGCGCAACCACGTCGCTAGAGCGAGAATTCGCCACCTCGAGCGCGCGCACCAACTCGGCCACGAACACGAAGTACACCATGTCCCAGTTGGCGTTCACGCCGATGTTCTTCAGGCCCTCGAGCACCTCGTCCCGGCGAAACACATCGCGGCGGATGGCGCGGATGGTGTCATCGTCAGGCGCCGGCGTAAACGGCGGCGACACGGTTTGCACGCCGAGGAAGCGATCGCTCGTCAAAAGCTCGTGCACCGTGAGCGCGGAAGCGTCGAAGTACCGCTCCTCGCTCAGCATCACACCGTCGACATCGAACAAAACCGTCTTGAACATCCCGTCCTCCTCGTGTCAATGCCGGCGGGCAAAGTCGTCCATGAACTGCGCCAGCCGCTCCGCCGCTTCAACGGGCACCGCGTTGTACAGCGACGCGCGGCAGCCGCCCACGCTGCGGTGGCCCTTCAGCCCCACGAATCCTCGTTCCGCCGCCTCGCTCAAAAACGCCCGCTCGAGTTCCTCGCTCGCGAGCCTGAACGTCACATTCATCTGCGATCTCGCCCGTTTCTCCGCGTGGCCCAGGTACACCTGAGGATGGCGATCGATGGCCTCGTACACGAGCGCCGCCTTCTTCCGGTTGCGCTCCGCCACGGCGGCGAGTCCGCCCAACCGCTCGACCCAGGCGAGCACGCGGTCCATGATATAGATGGCGAACGTGGGCGGCGTGTTGTAGAGCGAGTTCGACTTGACGTGCGTGCTGTAGCGGAGCATCGTCGGCAAATTCGCGTTTTCCCCCGCCAAAAACTCGTCTTTTGCGATCACGACCGTGACGCCGGACGGCCCAAGATTCTTCTGCGCGCCCGCGTAAATGAGCGCGAAGTCCGTCACCTCGATGGGGCGCGACAAGATGTCGCTCGACATGTCGGCCACGAGCGGCGACAGCGTCTTGGGAAACTGGGGCCACTGCGTCCCGAAGATCGTGTTGTTGGACGTGATGTGCACGTACGCAAACGCGCCGTCGTCCTCGGGAATGCGGTCCGGGATGTCGCGATAGCCGCCCGCCGTCGCCCAATCGTTGACCACAACCTCGCCGAAGCGCACGGCCTCATCTCGCGCCTTTTCCGACCACGCGCCGGTCAGAACATACAGCGCGCGGCGGCCGTCGCCGAGGAAATTCATCGGAATCATCGCAAACTGCAGGCTCGCCCCGCCCTGCAAGAACAGGACGCGGTAGTCGTCGGGAATCCCGAGAAGCCGCCTGAGCCGCGCCTGCGCCTCGTTGTGCACAGCCTCGTATTCCTTGCTGCGGTGGCTCATCTCCATGACGCTCATGCCCGTCCCGCGAAAGTCGATGAGCTCCTCGCGCACCTCTTCCAACACCTCGAGCGGCAACGCCGCCGGGCCCGCATTGAAGTTGTCCACCCGCTTCACGGTCTCCACTCCCCAGCCTTTCTCCAGCCGTCACAGGCTTGCGCCCGCCGTCACAATTCGATGGAACGCACCAACCGAATCCCCGGATGCTTCGCGATTTCGTCGATCACGTCCTGCGGCACGCTCTTGTCCACCGACAACAGCATCACGGCCTCGCCGCCCGTCTCACGCCGGCCGACCTGCATGCCCGCGATGTTGATGTCGCGATCGCCCAACAGCGTGCCGATGCGGCCGATCATGCCCGGTCGGTCCTCGTGGCGCGTGTAGATGAGAATGCCCTCGATGGGCGTGTCAATGGGATATCCGTCGAGCTCGACGATACGCGGCCCGTACTCGCCAAGCACGGTGCCGGTGACGCGATGCGTGCCGTTGTCGGTTGCGACGGAGATCTCCACCTCGTTGGTGTAAATCCGACCGCGCGACTCGCGCACCTCCTGCACCCGCAGGCCGGCGTCTTCCGCATACCGCAGCGCGTTGACGTAATTCACTTCGCCGTTGTACTGGAAGCTGAAGAAGCCCTTCAGCACCGTGCGGGTGAGGTAGCCACCGTCTGGATCGGCCGCGTCACCGGCGTAGCGCGCGGTCATGCTCGAGGGCGCGCCCTGCGCGAGCTGCGCGGCGAAAAGCCCGAGCTGCTCGGCGAGCGCGAGATAGGGGGCCAGCCTCTCCTTCTGCCGCTGGCTGAGACTGGGCAGGTTGACGGCATGCGCAAACGTGTCGTCGCGCAACACCTGGACGATTTCCTCCGCCACCTGAATGGCAACGTTCTCCTGCGCCTCCACCGTCGATGCGCCGAGGTGCGGCGTGAGGACGACATTCGGGGCCTGTCGGAGCGGGTGATCCATCGGCAGGGGCTCCTGCTCAAACACGTCGATAGCCGCGCCCGCCACGCGCCCCGACGCGAGCGCCTCGGCCAGCGCCACCTCGTCGATGATGCCGCCGCGCGCGCAGTTGATGATCCGCACGCCCTCCTTCATCGCCGCGATCCGGCCGCGATCGATCATGTGGTGCGTCTCCTTCGTAAGGGGCGTGTGCACCGTGATGAAATCCGCCTCGCGAATCGCCGCGTCGAGGTCCACCCTCGTGACGCCCAGGCTCTGCGCGCGCTCCTCCGTGAGGAACGGGTCGTAGCCGAGCACGGTCATGCCAAATGCCTTCGCCCGCTTCGCCACCTCGGTGCCGATGCGCCCCATGCCGAGCACGGCGAGCGTCTTGCCGCGCAACTCGACGCCAATCCACTTCTTGCGGTTCCAGTTGCCCTGCATCAAGTCATGGTGCGCTGCGGGAATGTGCCGAGCGAGGCTGATCATCATCGCAAAGGTGTGCTCCGCGGCGGCAATGGTGTTGCCGTCCGGCGCATTGATGACGAGAATGCCGCGGCGCGTGGCCGCCTCGAGATCGATGTTGTCGACGCCGACGCCTGCGCGCCCAATGACCTTCAGCTTCTGCGCGCGCTCGATCACGTCGCGCGTCACGCGCGTCTGGGAGCGGACCACGAGCGCGTCCGCGTCCGCGATGGCCTCCTTCAGCTCGTCCGGCGCGAGATTCGTCTGCACGACGACGTCCGCGCCCTCAAGGCTCGCGAGGACGTCGATGCCCGCCTGGGAGATGTCGTCCGTCACCAAAATTTTGGTCGCCATGTTCTCTCTCACCACTCCATAAGTACAATGAACGGCCCCTAGTCACTCCGCGCGCGAGGCGCGCGTCCAAGTGCCCAGGCGGCCGGCTCGTATTCCTGTCGCACTCCCCCGTGGTACCCCACGCGATCCGCCAGTCATGCGACAGTTTCTCTATCATCTTGGCTCACAGTTCTGACTATAAAAAACTATCGCGCATGGGTCAAGGGCGTCACGGCTTCCGCCTCGATAAACGCGCGATGCAGCGCCTGCACCGCCGCCTCGACGAGATCGGCCGGAATGACGCACGACACCTTGATCTCCGAGGTGCTCACCATGTGAATCGGCACCTGTGCATCCCGCAGCGCGACAAACATCTGCGCCGCCACGCCCGGATTCGAGATCATCCCAGCGCCCACGATGGAGACCTTGGCGAGCGGCGACTCCTTCTCTATCCGCTTAAAGCCGATTTGCGGCTGCAGTTCCGCCACGACCTGCTCCGCCTTCTCCAAGTCCGCCTCGTTCACCGTGAACGACACGTCGACCGCCTGCGCGTCCACCACGCTCTGCACGATCACGTCCACATTCACGCCGCGATCGGCCAGCGCCGAAAAGATGGCCGCAAGCGCATGCTCCTCGACCGGCACACCGACCACAGCCACGCGGGCCACCTGGCGCTCAAACGCGATGCCCGTGACGACTCGGCGGCCTTCCAGCTGATTCTCCGCCACGACTTGTGTCCCATCCCTTTCCGTAAAACTGGACCTGACGACGAGCTTCACGCCGAAGTGCTTCGCGTTCTCGACCGCCCGCGGGTGAAGCACCTGCGCGCCGAGGTTCGCAAGCTCAAGCATCTCATCGTACGAGATGACGTCGAGTTTCTCCGCGGCCTTCACAACCCGCGGATCCGTGGTGTACACGCCTTCCACGTCGGTGTAAATCTCACACACATCCGCGCCCAGCGCCGCCGCAAGCGCCACGGCAGACGTATCGGATCCGCCTCGGCCAAGCGTCGTCACTTCGCCCTCCGCGATGCCCTGAAAACCCGTCACGACGGGGACGACGCCGTCGGCGAGGAGCGCGCGCAAGGCCGACGTGTCGATCTTCGACACGCGCGCGTTCCCATGCACCGGCTCCGTCGTGATCCCAGCCTGCCAGCCCGTGAGCGACTTGGCGGGGATGCCAAGCGCGTGCAGCCGCATCGCGAGGAGCGCCGCCGACACCTGCTCGCCCGTGGCGAGCAGCTGGTCCATCTCCCGCGGATCCGGCCTGTCCACGATGGCCGCGGCGAGATCGACCAACTCGTCCGTGGTGTGGCCCATGGCGGAAACCACTACCACGACATCGTGGCCCTGCGCCTTCGTTCGCGCCACGCGATCCGCCACCGCGCGAATGCGCTCCGTCGAACCGACGGACGTGCCGCCATATTTCTGTACGACGAGCACCTTCTCCACTCCCTGTCTCCATAGTGGTGCCATTTCGTCTATCTTACCTGATGCAGCGGCCGTGGCGGAAGCACTTCGGCCGATCCGCCACACGCAATCCGCCCTCAGGCGCCTGGGCCTTCGACGGCCTCCTTCGCGAGGGCAAGCTGCAGGCGAACGGCGGCGGGCGCCGTGCCTCCACGCGACTGGCGAGCCTCCACCACGTTCGCGATGTCGAGCGCCTCGTACGCGTCTTCGCCGATGAGCGGGGAACGCGCGCGCATCTCCTCGAGGCTCAGGCCCGCCAGGTTCGTCCCCTTGGCGATCGCGTCCGCCACGAGCCGGCCCACCACCTCGTGCGCCTCGCGAAACGGCAGGCCCTTGCGCACCAGGTAGTCGGCGAGATCGGTCGCGTTCGAGAAGTCGCGCGCAAACGCCTGCGCCAGGCGATCCCGGCGCACCGTCATCGTCTCCACCGTGCCCGCCATCACCTCGAGCGCCGGCACGACCGTATCGACCGCGTCGAACGCGCCCTCCTTGTCCTCCTGCAGGTCCTTGTTGTACGCGAGCGGCAAGCCCTTCAACACCGTCAGAAGCGCAATGAGATGCCCGTACACCCGCCCCGTCTTGCCGCGCACCAACTCAGGCACGTCCGGGTTTTTCTTCTGCGGCATGATGCTCGATCCCGTCGCGTAGGCGTCCGCGAGCTCAATCCAGCCGAACTCCTCGCTCGACCACAGCACCATTTCCTCCGCCAGCCGCGACAGGTGCGTCATGATCACGGCGCAGTTGAACAGCAGGCCGAGCACGTAATCGCGGTCCGACACGGCGTCCATGGAGTTCTCGTACAGACGCGTGAAGCCGAGCTCCTCGGCCACCATCTCGCGGTCGATGGGAAACGTGGTGCCCGCAAGCGCCGCCGCGCCGAGCGGCATCAGGTCGATCTCGTCCTTCAGCGCGCGAAGGCGCCGCTCGTCCCGGACAAGCATCCACACGTAGGCCAACAGGTGATGCGCCAAGAGGACGGGCTGTGCCCGCTGCAGATGCGTAAACCCCGGCACGATGACGTCGAAATGGCGTTCCGCCGCCCCAAGCAGCGCCCGCTGGAGGCGTTTCACGCCGGCCAACAGCTGATCCACCGCATCCCGCGCCCACAGGTGCATGTCGAGCGCCACCTGGTCGTTGCGGCTGCGCGCCGTGTGGAGCTTCTTCGCCACATCGCCGATGCGCTCGGTCAGCAGGCGCTCCACATTCATATGCACGTCCTCATCCTCGAGCCGAAACTCGATCTTCCCCGCCTCGTGATCCTCGAGAATCGACTCCAGCCCCGCGATGATGGTTCGCGCCTCATGCGGCGCGAGGATGCCCGTCTGACCGAGCATCCTCGCGTGCGCAATCGAGCCGCGAATATCGTAAGGCAAAAGTCGCTTGTCAAAGGAGATGGACGCTGTGTACTCCAGAACCAGCTGATTCGTATCTTCGCTGAAGCGTCCGCCCCACAGCTTCATGCCTTCGCCTCCACCTCGTGCCCGAGAACGGAGTAAGCGTCATCGCCGAGGCCGGACGGTTTCTCCTCGCCCGCGTGAAGCGTCGCGTAAACCGTCGTCGGCAAGCCGTACAGCTGGATGAAGCCGACCGCGGCGCCGTGATCGAACTTGTCGCCCGTTTCATAGGTGGCGAGATCGTGCCGGTACAGCGAGTAAGGCGACTTGCGGCCCGTGGCCTGCGCGTGGCCCTTGTACAGCTTCACGCGGACGTCGCCGGTGACGTACTTCTGCGTCTCGTCGATGAACGCGTCAAACGCGGCCTTGAGCGGCGAGAACCAGAGTCCGTTGTAGATGAGCTTCGCGTACTCGAGTTCGAGGCCCATCTTGTACTGCAGCACTTCCCGGGTGAGCGTGAGGTGCTCGAGCTCCTGATGGGCCATGATGAGCACTTGACCCGCCGGCGACTCGTAGACCTCGCGCGACTTGATGCCCACCAACCGGTTCTCGACGTGATCGATCCGGCCGACGCCATGCCGCCCGGCGATCTCGTTCACCCGGTGGATGAGCTCGACGAGCGGGAGCGCCTCGCCGTTCAGCGCGACGGGCTTGCCTTGCTCAAACGAAATGACGATTTCCTCCGGGGCATCGGGCGCCTTCTCTGGCGAGACCGTCCACAAAAACGCGCCTTCGGGCGCTTCCTGCCACGGATCCTCCAGCACGCCGCACTCGATGGCGCGGCCCCACAGATTGGCGTCGATGCTAAAGGGGTTGTCGAGATCGACCGGAATCGGCACGCCGTGCTCCTTGGCGTAGCGGATTTCCTCGTCGCGCGTGAAGCCCCACTCGCGCACCGGCGCCACCACGGTCAGATTCGGGTTCAGCGCGTGAATGGAAACCTCGAACCGGACCTGGTCATTGCCCTTGCCCGTGCACCCGTGCGCGACGGCCACGGCCCCCTCTTTCTCGGCGACCTCGACGAGCAGTTTCGAGATGAGCGGGCGCGACAAGGCGGACGCGAGCGGGTATTTTCCCTCGTACAGCGCGTTGGCCTTGAGGGCCGGCAGAATGAAGGATTCCGCGAATTGCGCTTTCGCGTCGATTTTGTAGGATTTGACGGCCCCAACTTGAATGGCCTTGGCCTGCGTCGCGTCGAGGTCTTTGCCCTCGCCCACGTCGACGCACATCGCGATCACGTCGTAGCCGTAGTGATCCCGGATCCAAGGAATCGAGACCGAGGTGTCCAAGCCGCCAGAGTAGGCGAGCACGAGTTTCTCCGCCATCACAAATCCTCCCCAAACGCGCTGGCGTCCGCCATGGTGGCGGCGAGTACCGCCTTTTGCGCGTGCAGCCGATTTTCAGCCTGATCGAAAATGATGGAATGCGGCCCGTCAATGATGTCGGGCGATACTTCTTCCCCGCGGTGCGCCGGCAGGCAGTGCATGAACACGTAATCGGGCTTTGCAAGCGCGCAGAGCTTCTCGTTGACCTGATAACCTTCAAAAGCTTTGATGCGCGCCTCGGCCTCCTCCTCATCCCCCATGGAGACCCAGGTGTCCGTGTAAACCACGTCGGCGCCCGCAATGGCGCGCTCAGGGTCAGTCGTGACCAACACCTCGGTGCCCTGCTGAACAGCGTGCAGCTTCGCCTCTTCGACGACCCACTGCATCGGCTGGTAGCCGGCGGGCGTGGCCACTCGGATGTTCATCCCGAGCTTCGGCGCAAGCTGCAGCCACGAATGCGCGAGGTTATTGCCGTCTCCGATGAAGGCGACGGTGATCTCCTCAAGCCGACCTTTGTGCTCGAGGATGGTCAGCGCGTCGGCAAGCAGTTGGCACGGGTGAAACTCGTCGGTGAGCCCGTTAATCACCGGGATGTCGGCGTACTTGGCGAACTCCTCGACGTCCGCTTGGCGGAACGTGCGAATCATCACGCCGTCCAGGTAGCGCGACATCACTTGGGCCGTATCCGAGATGGGTTCACCGCGCCCCGTCTGCAACATGTTGCCCGGCAAAAACAGCGCGTGGCCGCCCAGCTGCAACATCCCGACCTCGAACGAGATGCGCGTGCGCGTGGACGATTTATCAAAAATCATGCCCAGCGTCTTCCCGGCAAGGAGCGTGTGCGTGAATCGAGACTTTTGCGCTTCTTTCAGCAACTCGGCGAGGTGCACGAGATTGCGCAGATCATCGCCGGACAGATCGCTGAAGTGAAGCAGGTCCTTGCCCGCCATAACGCGGTGACAGGACCACAGGGCATTCTGCAGCCGCACCGACAGATAATTGGAACCCAGCGGCACCACGGTCGACGGTCCGCGCCCAAGGGCGTTTTTCATATCCCACACTGCCACAGCCGAAACTCCTCTCCGCTCCTGCGAGCGATGTATTTCTGTGCATCCGTGTACCGTCAAGGAAGCGTCGTTTGATCCGTCCTTGCATCATTATACACGAATCTGCATATCTATCAACTCCGGCTGTGGAGCCCTCGTGTGGGGCCGCTGCGAGGCGAGCTTCCAACCGCATGACGCCGCATGACGCGCCCCGAGCGGCGCCCCGTCGCCAGGGTGCTGCGACGCGACAGCCGCCCGTCCCTGTCGGCCCTGTAGGCCATCAAACGCCTTTCCAGTGAAACGGCCGCCCCGCTGGGGCGGCCGTTCGAGAACCGCGTCTTCGCCTCACTCCGTCGCGATGTCCTGATCCGTAATTTCGTGCGCGGGCTCGACCATCAGGAAGTACAGCGATGGATTGTCAATCAGCTTCTGCAGGCGCCGCGCCTCGTCGTGTTGGCCGTAGCGCCGCAGTTCGAGCTGATACGCGCCGAGCAATTCCGCGATGTCGTTTCGGCCCTTGGCGTCAATCACGCGCAGCGCCACTTTGGCACCTTTCGCGATTCGCCGCCTGAGCGCCTGTTCGTCAAGCCCCATCTCCGGGTCGTGACGCAGATACACGCGTCCGCCCGTCATTCCAGAGCAGATCCACGGGCCGGGATCGCCCAGGACCACCGCGCGCCCGCCAGTCATGTACTCGAACGCAAAGCCCTTGATGTTCGCGCGGTTGGCAATGTGCGACAGATCTGCGCGCACCGGCGCCTCGATTTCGCCGCCGATGACCACATCCGCGCCGGACAGGCGGATGCACGCCCGCGCGTCGGCGTTCCCCTGGATGATGAACAGGCCACGCGCTGCGCCGTACGCCAAGCCCTTGCCGACGGAACCGCCGCGCCAGACGCCGTCCGCACATTTGCCTTTCAAGACGACGATTTTTCCGCCGAACGCCGCCTTGCCCACGCCGTCCTGTGCGCCGCCGATGGCGACGGAGACCATGCCCTCGGTGTGATAGGCCGCAAAGCCTGCGCCCGCCACGCCGTCGTGAACGACGGGGCCGACCTCGCCGCGCCGACGAGCGCGGATGCTTTCGCCCGAGAGCCGCGTGCCCAGGGCCCGCGGAACCGCGCGAATTGCCGTCACCCGGGACCCGACCGCGGTCACGACGCCGTCCGTTCCCGTCGCGGCGCCGATGGCCGCCACATCCTGCACGACGTCACCGTAGGCCTCCTCGAACGTCCGGTAGCGAACGTGACAGCCCTGCCCCACGTACTCCTCGCGAACGCGCAACAGCCACGACGTGTCAAGCCGCGCGTCTTCGCGCAGATTGACCAGGAGGTCGCTCCGCCCCACGAGATCCTGGGTGCGGCTCGCGCCGAGCTTGCGCGTGAGCGCTTCGACGTGTTTCCCCACCTCGGAGAAGAACCGCACGAGTTGCGCCACGGCGCGATCGAAGTCCTGCGGCTCAAACTGCTTCAGGCCCTTCGCCTGCGCCTCCGCGATATCGTGCATCTGCGTCGCGATGCCGACGTGACACGTATCCTTGTGGCAGGCGCGGCAGGCCGTACAGCCGATGGCCACCATCGCCATGGTGCCAAAGCCCACGCGATTGGCGCCGAGCAGAATGGCCTTCATCACATCGTGTCCTGACTTCATCCCGCCGTCGGCCCACAATTCCACGTAGTCGCGCAACCCGGCCTCGCAAAGCGCCTCGTGCGCCAGCTTCACGCCAATCTCCATCGGCAAGCCCACGTGGCGGATGGCGTGCGCCCTTGCCGCGCCGGTTCCGCCGTCGAAGCCCGACAGCGTGATCACATCCGCGCCCGCCTTCGCAATACCGACCGCGATGGTCCCAATGTTGGGCACGACCGGCACCTTGACGGCCACCTTGGCAAGCGGATTGATCTCCTTGAGCTCGTAGATGACCTGGGCAAGGTCCTCAATCGAGTAGATGTCGTGATTGTTCGACGGCGAGATCAGATCCACGCCCTGCGTCGCGTTGCGCGCCGCAGCCACCTGCGCCGTCACCTTCGATCCCGGCAAGTGACCGCCTTCGCCCGGCTTCGCGCCCTGCCCAATCTTAATTTCAAGCACATACGCGTTGTTGCACAGGTCCGCGTTGACGCCGAATCGGCCCGACGCAATCTGACGGCCGCGGTTGCGCGGATACTTCTCGAGCAGGTCCTTGATCTCCCCGCCCTCGCCGTTCAGGCAGACGATGTTCATCCGGTACGCCGCCTCCGCATAAGCGCGGTAGGCCGTTTCGTTCTGCGAGCCGAACGACATCGAGCTGATGACGATCGGGTACGCATGCCCGTCGATGGTCGTGTCCACGTCTCCCGCCGCAGGCTCCTGATCCTCTCGGAATCCGAGCAGGTGACGAATGCTAATCGGATTGTCCGTTTCAAACTGTTCCAGCTTGGACACGAACTCCTCATAGGCCAGTTCCCCGTCCGCGACAGAACCCGCCGTCTTCCAAATCCGCGGATACAATTGGAACAACCGGTTGGGCCGCACACTCTTGCGATCCTGTGCCTCATACCAGCTGCGGCGCAGTTGCGCCAACTCCTCCATCCGCGCAAACGACAAACCGGCCGTCTCGGAGCCGCAGAAGTTCGGAATGGCGAGGTATTCGGCCACTTCGTTCGCCAGGCCGATGGCGCTAAACAACCGCTCGTATCCCCGCACCTCGTGAATGCCAAGCGTGGAGATGACCTTCTCGATCCCCTTGGTCAAGGCCTTGTACAAGTTTTCAATCGCGTGCGCCCCGCCCTTGTGGGCTGCATACTCCCACATGTGGTACGGCACGACCGCGTCCGCGCCCAGCCCAAGTGCGACCATGATGTCGTGCAGATTGCGAATGCCGCCGCTGCGCAACACCACGCTCGTTCGCCGCCGCAAGTGCTCGCCCTTCTCCTTCGCTGCGGGCCGCAGCAAGGCGCGATGGACCGCCGACACGACGAGGAACGGATCGATGTGTGGCCCGCGGCGGAACTGCAGGCGGTCATCGAGCACAATGACGTTCGCCCCGGCCTGGACCGCTTCAAGCGCCTCGAGCGAAAATCTCTCCAACGCTTCGGGTACGCTCTCGCCGTCTCTGCGGTGAATCAGGATTTCCGCCGTGCCGTTGGGGCTCGTGCGGAGCATCGCAAGGGCGTCCTCGTAACAGACGGTGCCAAAGCGGTGAGCGAGATTCTGAATCTCGTCGTACTCCACGCCGTATGCCTCAGGCAAGCCCTCCAAGAGAATGGGCGCCTGCACCTCGACGCGCGGCGCTTCTTGGTACAGGCCGTCAAAGGACGGCCGCCGCCCGAGGACCGAACGCGTGCTGAAGTGCTCGATTTCGCGCTCGCGGTCGATGGCGGGATTCGTCACGACGGCCACCGTCTCATGCAGGTAATCCGAGAGAAGGGTCGCCTCTTCCGACAAGGCGCCGATCGGACTGTCAAACCCGAGCGACTTGATGGGCTCGGCCCCGCTCTGGATTTCCTGGTCCATCAGCTTGAGGTCGTCGTCCCGGAACCCAAAGGCCAGCATGCGAACATCGAGCGGCTTCGCGTCCCGCTTCGCGTGCGCCACGTCCGCGTTCACGCTCACGCCATAAGGCACGGCGAAGTGAAGATTGCGGTGTTCCCCGCGGAAGTTGAACCGCTCTCGCGCGAGCTCTAGGACCTCCTGCTGCAGCTCGTCGTAGGCGTACAACTTCACGCCCGTCTCGCTCCAGCGCACCCCAACCTTTTCCCCAGGCGCAAGGGGCTTCGGCTCCGCGGTCCACAGTTCGAGCGGAACGATCCCCTGCTCCGACGAGAAGTAGTACGCGGTATCCGACTCGAGCTGCCACATCGGCCGCAGGCCCAGTGCATCGACGCTGAACACAGCCGCGTTGCCGTAGCGCATCATCACGCCCGCCGGACCTTGCGCAAACGGGCCCCATAGCGACCGATAAAACATGTACAAGTCCGACAATTCTTCCGACATCGACTTGATTTCGTGCACAATGGGCGGGAACAAGAGCTCCGCGGCTTCGAACAAGGACCACCCACGCGTCGCCACCAGCGCACAGAGCGTCCGATCCACCATCTGAGAGTCGCTGAAATCCGGGCGCAACGGCACGCCGATCATCTTCGACTCCGTGTAAAAACGAGCGATGGTGTTGATCTCGCCATTGTGGCCGAGGCAAGAGAAAGGCTGCACGCGCGGGAACGACGTCGTCGTATTGGTCGAATAGCGCGTGTGCGCGATGACAAACGCCGACCGGCAGAGCGGGTTCTGTAGATCCTTATAGAACCGGTAGAGCGTCTCGTCGTTGCCCACCACCTTGTACACCACCTGGTCATGCGACAACGACGCCACGTGAACGCCTTGCAACTCGTCGATCTCGGCGAACGCCGCGAACACGCGCGCATCGTCCCGCTGTGGCAGGCAGCCCGCCATCTGAACGAAGTGGGGCTTCACCTTCTTGCCGAGCGGGCCGAGGACCGACTCATCCACCTGGTCCACCACGACGGCAACCGGTTCCATGCCGTGGTGCGCCAAAACGCGCAAAATGGGATCCTGGGAAACCTCTTTCTCCAACAGGAAATGACCTACCCAAAAGCCTGGCTCATGGACGAGCTTCGCGGATGTGCCAAGGCTCTCCAGCCGAGAGGCCCAGAGCGCCCTCGGAATATCCAGCAGCAACCCGCAACCGTCGCCTTCGTTCTTCACGTAACCTGCCCGATGGCGCATCGCGCGCAGCGCATCGATTCCGTTTCGGACCGTGTCGTACGAGGGTTGTCCTGATTTCTCAATCTGCGAAAAAATGCCGCAGGCATCGTATTCGCGCTGCAGATCCGTCGTCAACTTCTCCAGCTCCACCTGTGCCACTCCTTTTTAGCACAATATTTTGACACTCTATCTCTCTTCGCGTCAAGCCTAGATCCTGAACCAAACGTGCGATGGGCGATCCGAAACGGCTATGAAACATTATACGACTTCTTGAATAATCATGCCATCCCGTGTTATAACATGAGTGCAACGGGAGAGGAGGAGCCGCGTTGGACATCCGGAAGGCGACCTCAGCGGACGTCGAAGAAATGCAACAACTGATTCAACATTTTGCCGATATGGGACTGATGCTGCCGCGCACCATCAAGTCGCTCTGTGAACATCTCCAGTGCTTCACGGTTGCGGTCGAAGATGGGCGGGTCATCGGCGTTGGGGGATTGCACGTCCTGTGGACGGATTTGGCCGAAATTCGGTCGCTCGCCGTTTCGCCAGATGCGCACGGCAAAGGCGTAGGCAGCCAAATCGTCAAAGCACTGCTCCAGGAGGCGGAAGACCTCGGCATCGCGCAGGTGCTGTCGCTGACGTACCAGACGAGATTCTTTGAGAAGCTGAACTTCCACGTCGTCCGAAAAGAGACGCTGCCGCATAAAGTGTGGAAAGACTGCATCTACTGTAACAAGTTCTATCACTGCGATGAAGTGGCCATGGTGTATTATACTCGTCACTTCCAGCCCTTGAAACAGGCGAAAGAGGCGTGAGCGCTAACCAGCGCTGACGCACTCCTACTATAGCAAATTCGAGGCAATTGCGAAAGACCGAACATCGGAGCCGCGCCTGCTTCAGGCGCGGCTCATTTGTGTCACGATGGCCTCGAACTCCTGGACGTGCGCTTCCTCCAAAATGAGCGGAGGAACCAGGCGGATGCGCTTCGGCCCGCACACCGTGACCAAAAGGCCGCGTTCCGCAGCCCGTTTCCGCCACGAAGCCGCGTCCTCCACGTCAAATCCCCACATCAGCCCGAGCCCCGTCACCCGCTCAAAGTGCGCCTCGAGGACCGTTCGCAGCGCTTCCCCCACCTGGCGCACGCGCTCGAGGAAGCCGGGATCGCGCACGACCTCCACCACGTAGTTGGCCACCGCCATCGCGAACGGATTTCCGCCGAAGGTGGAGCCGTGCAGTCCAGGCGTGAACGCGTCCGCAACCTTTTGCTTGGCGAGGATCGCACCGACTGGGATCCCGTTTCCAAGCCCCTTGGCCATGGTGATGATGTCGGGGGACAGGCCAAAGTGCTCATAGCCAAAAAAGCGCCCGGTCCGCCCGACACCCGTCTGAACCTCGTCCACAATGAGCAGCGCACCCAGTTCCTTTGCGCGCGCGGCGAGCCGGCGCAGGAGATCCTCGTCGACAGGCCTCACGCCCGCTTCTCCCTGGACCACCTCGACAATGCAGGCCGCCGTGCGATCGTCCAACATCTCGACCGCCTGCTCGTACGTTTCGGCCACCTCAAAGCCCGGCACGAGCGGCGTCATGCCTTCGCGGTACTTCGGATTGGACGTGACGGACAGCGAACCCATTGTCCGCCCATGGAAGCTGTTGGGCAGCGCCACCACGCGAGTTTTTTCCGCATGCCCATTCACGTACTGGTACCTGCGCGCCAGCTTCAGCGCGCCCTCATTGGCCTCCGTGCCTGTGTTCACGAACATCGCGCGGTAGGCTTCCCCGCCGCGCTGCGCGAGCTGCGTGAGCTTCTCCGCAAGCGCCACCTGTCCTTCAATGAGGAACAGGTTGGACACATGGAGCAGTTGCCGCGCCTGCCGCTCGATCACGTCGGTCACGCCGGGATGCGCATGGCCCAGGTTGCAAACCGCGATGCCGGCCGTGAAATCCAAATACCGCTTTCCCTGATCATCGTACAGGTACACGCCTTCGCCGCGGACAAGGGCGAGATCGCGCTTGCCGTAATTCTGAAATAGAACCTGATCCGCCAACTCAAACAGCGCCGTCTTCATGCCGTCACTCCCTCTGTACAGCCGACAAGCCGCGTCCCCACAGCTCGCCTGTCACTCTGCCCCAACGCGGCGCACATCACCGCGTCCTGGTCGCGGCCGTCCACCACCCAGACCTCTCGAACGCCGTGCTCTGCGGCGTACAGCACAGCCGTTACTTTCGGAATCATGCCCGTGGAGAAAGCGCCCGAGGCAAGGAGCATCGCGAGCTCCTCCCGCGAGGTATCGAGCAGGAGATCGCGCGCCTCGAAGTCCCGATAGATGCCCGGCACGTCGGTCAAAAACAGCAGCCTGGGAGCTTGCACCGCACGCGCGATCTGCGCAGCCGCGTGATCGGCATTGATGTTATACGGTTGCCCCGCCTCATCCCGCCCGAATGGGGCGATGACCGGCACCCGTCCAGACTGGGCCGCAGCCCGTACCGCTTCCACGCGCACACCACCCACTTCGCCCGTGCGGTCGCGGCCGACGTCCCTCGCGATCACGACCTCGCCATCGGCAAACGCCTGCACGGGCAGGCCGTGCCGGGCCAGGGACTCTGAAATCTCCCGATTGCATTCTGCAAGCGCAGCTACGACGTGCGGCACGGCTTCGGCGGTGGTCTGCCGCAGGCCGTTCACGAAGGGCAATTCGATGCCGGCATCGCGCAGTCGTTTGGAGATGCGCGGTCCCCCGCCGTGCACGACCACCACCGGCCACTCGCGCCGCCGCGCCTCCCGCACCGCTTCCACCAGCGCCAACTCCGCGCTCCCCTCGAGGGACCCGCCGACCTTGATGACGATCACGTCGCGATCACCTCACATCCACAGCGGAACGAGCTCGAGCCCTTCCGTTTCGGGCCAGCCAAACATCAGATTCGCATTCTGCACCGCTTGTCCTGCGGCGCCCTTGCCGAGGTTGTCGATCGCGGAAAACACCTGGAGGAGCCGCGACCGCTCATCCCAGCGCACAGCGATGTGACATTCGTTCGTCCCATTGACCGCCTTGATGTGCGGCATCTCGCCTTCCGGCAACAGCCGCAAAAACGGTTCGCGTTCGCAGAAGGATGTGTACCGATCATACACCATCGGCGCACGGTCCGGCGGCAGAGGGACGTATGCACAGACCAAGATCCCTCGCGGAACGGGGAGAAGCTGCGTCGTCAGCAGAACCCGGGCCCTTTCGCCGATCGCGCGCTCGATCTCCGGCGTGTGCTGATGAAGCCCGACGCGGTACGGGTAGACGTCGTTCGCAAGCTCCCCCAGGTGAAGGTGCGGCTTCGGCGCCCGCCCAGCGCCCGTCACGCCTGACTTTGCGTCGAAGATGATGGGGCCTGTGACATCCGACAGCCACTCGCCGAGCGGCAGGACAGCGAGCGCACATGCCGTCGCGTAACACCCCGGATTCGCCACGACATGCGCGTCCCGGATGGATGCGCGATCCCGCTCCGGCAACCCGTAGCGCGCCGAGGCAAGCGCCTCCTCGGGCAGCGCAGGTCGACCGTACCAGGTTTCATACACGTCTTTTGGCAGGCGGAGATCCCCGGAGAGATCGATGACCTTCACACCGCGTGCTTTGCCCGACTGCGCGATGTCCCACGCCACGCGGCCCGACTCCCCGGATGGCAGCGCGACGAAGACGAGATCGCACGTTTCGGCCGCCTTGCGCACGTCCAACGGCTCGACCGGCGGCAGGAGGTCAGCCAGCGGGCGCAGGTGCGGCAGATGTGCGTCGAGCGGCCCGGTGCGCGCGCCCGACCCGGCCAGATACGACAGCGAGAGACGCGGATGCCCCGCGACGAGGCGCACGAGTTCCATGCCCGCGTAACCCGTCGGACCCACGATCCCGACCCGCACGTTCGTCATGTATAAACATCCTCCATTCTGTATCGATATTCAGTATAGCGAACGGAGGATCCGGAGGGCAACTTCCGTTCTTTTCTAACCGCGGTGAGAGGCCGCGATCGCCCAGTTTGCGGGCTCTGTGCGAATGCCCGTATCGCCGGGCGCGTGTCCCATCATTTCATGCAGTAACTTCGCAAGGAGGGATGTTCGCATGGGTGCATTTGGCGGTTACACCCGCTGGGCTGTCGTGTTCCTGGTGATTTTCGTGCTGTTCTTCCTGCTCGTGCCGGCGGGCGTCGGCGTATGCCACGCGGCTCCGGCACCAGCTCCGGTCGCGACCGTGGCCTACACGGAGTACGACGAGATCATCGAAACCGGTCCCATGTACGGTTACGTGCCCCATCATCCGCCGATGGCACATGGCACCGTGATGCACGAAGAGTACCATGGACACTACGAAACGGATGAATCGAGCAGCCTCTAACTTTCACGACCCTAGCCCCATGGAATCGCCACCGCGCCGTCCAGCGACTGTCGCTGGACGGCTTGCATTCTCCGGTCGGCCCTGCTATGATACATATCGTCGCTTGCGTCCGTAGCTCAGTGGATAGAGCGCTGGCCTCCGGAGCCATAGGTCGGGGGTTCGAATCCCTCCGGACGCGCCATCGACAAAGGGGAGCTTTCACGATGAAAGCTCCCCTTTTGCCATGACATGACCCGAGTCGCCGCGACCTCTCCGCACATGACGGCCCTGGCGGGATCGTTTGCCTTCGCTCCTCGGTCCCGGGCTCGCCTGTGGCCGTGGCG
Source organism: Alicyclobacillus vulcanalis (assembly GCF_900156755.1). GTDB lineage: Bacteria > Bacillota > Bacilli > Alicyclobacillales > Alicyclobacillaceae > Alicyclobacillus > Alicyclobacillus vulcanalis. The sequence goes on along the minus strand of NZ_FTOO01000009.1, from coordinate 22,367 downwards.
AGCCCCCAACCCGTCGGTTCTTCAGCCCGCCTCCCACCACTCACGTGGCCGCGACAGGCCTCGCGCGCGATCCCGTCAGTACATCGAGAAGAGCGCCGGCCTTAAAGTGACACTCGTTCCACTCGCGCTCCGGCACCGAGTCGAACACCACCCCAGCCCCCACCTGCACGTATTGCACATCGCCGATCGCGACGACGCTGCGAATGAAAATGGCCGTATTGGCATTCGCCCACGCGTCGACCATGCCGATGAAGCCGCCGTATGGCCCGCGCCGGTAGGGCTCGAGCTCGTCGATGATCTCCATCGCGCGTATCTTCGGAGCCCCCGAGAGTGTACCGTTTGGAAACGTGGTCAAGAGCGCATGGAACACGCTCACGTCGTCGCGCAGCAGCGCGGTGACGCGGGACACGAGGTGATACAAGTGGGAATACCGCTCCACCACCATCAGCTCTGGCACCGAGACGGTTCCTGGCTTCGCGACCCGGCCGAGATCGTTCCGGCACAGATCCACGAGCATGACGTGCTCGGCGTTTTCCTTCGCGTCGCGGCGCAGTTCCTCCACGAGGCGCGCATCCTCCTCCGGCGACCGGCCGCGCCCGCGCGTGGTGCCGGCAATGGGCTTCATCTCAGCCCGCCCGCGCAGCGCGCGGAACTGGACCTCTGGACTCGCCCCATACAGCACCATCCCGGGATACTCTGCCACGAACATGTACGGTGACGGGTTCAGCCGCCGCAACTGGTCGTACGCTGCGAGCGGAGGCAACCCGCCGCGGACCTGCATGCGGGTCGACGGAACCACTTGAAAAATGTCGCCGGCGCGAATGTATTCGACCGCGATCTCCACATTCCGGCAGTACGTCTCCTTGGAGACGTCATACGTGATGACGGGATCGGCCACACCTCGGCGCAGCGCCTCCTGGAGGAACAGCGGCTGCGACACGCCATCCCGGCAAGCCGCCGCGATGCGCTTTTCGACTTCGTTCAGCTCGTCGTGCAGCCGAGAATCGGCCGCCAACACGTCGGCGTCGTCCTGGCGGAACAAAACGATATCCGTGCCCGTGAGTTGAGCCACGGCTGCATGCCAGAGAAGGCGAATTTCCGGCAAATTCCGGTCATCTTCAGCCGTCATCGGCACGCGCTCCAGGTAACGAATGGCATCGTATGCGGTGTAGCCAAGAAATCCTGCGCTGAACGGTTCCCCCTCAGGACCGCACAAGAGCTGACGAAGCTTTTCGCGCAGTTCATCGAGGAGCGCCATGGGGTCGTCGACCCGCACGTGGATCTGCTCCTCCCCGACCACACTGTCCCACCGATACGGCGCGCCAGGCACCTCGGCACCTGACGACTTCACGAAAGGAAACAGGAGCGCCGCAAGCGGCTGGCGCGCGAACACACTGACGACGTGATCGCGCACCTGGACCTCCACGAGCGGCGACACGCCGATGAGGCTCATCTGATACTCGCTTTCAATGTCCTCTCGCCCGGCTTCGAGCAAAAAGACCTGGCCGAGACCCATCACGTCACGAAGTGCCAAGTACAAATAATACGGATCCACGCCCTGAGGCGCGGAATATCGGGTCTGTTTCATGATCCGTTCTCCTCCGTTTCTCGATCACGCCACGTCCGCGAGGAAATTGCGGATGATCATCTTCCCGTGGTCCGTCAGGATGCTCTCAGGGTGAAACTGTACCCCTGCGGCACCCGTGGGCCGGTGGCGCATGGCCATGATGTACCCGTCCACCTCTGCCGTGATGTCAAACGCATCAGGCAGAGACGAGCGATCGACCACCAGGGAATGATATCTTGTGGCCCGAAACGGAGAAGGGACGTCGCGAAACAAGGGGTCCGTACCATTGTGGAAAATCATCGAGGTCTTACCGTGCACAGGCTCGCGCGCGCGCACCACGTTGCCGCCGTACGCGTAGCCGAGGGACTGGTGTCCGAGACACACGCCCAACAGCGGAACGCGCCCTGCAAAATAGCGAATGGCGTCCACCGACACGCCTGCTTCTCGGGGGGAACAGGGGCCAGGCGATACCAGCACGCCGGACGGCCGCAGCGCCTTCAGTTCTTCCAAAGACGCATCATTGCGGCGCACGACCACCTCGGCACCTAATTCCATGCAGTATTGAACGAGGTTGTAAGTAAAGGAGTCAAAGTTATCGATCATCAACAGCATGCAATCTCCACTCCCCTCATCTCAACGGGCCTTTCGGCCCCCTCCGCTCGGCACACCTCACCTGATTGGCGGTGATACGATTACAATACGCCGCCCCCTTGCGCGCGTCAAGGGAGCGCCCTTCCCGTCGACTCCCGGACGATGAGCTCCGTTTGTAACTCGACGGTTCTCACACCGGAAGCAACGCCTTCAATTTGATCGAGGAGAAGCTCGACCAACTTCGTCCCGACATCGGTCTTTGGGATTCTCGCCGTCGTGAGCGCCGGTGTCGACATGCGCGCGAGCTCCACATCGTCAATGCCAATCACAGACACATCTTGCGGGACGCGAATGCCCCGTTCACCAAGGGCTCGAATCGCGCCGAGCGCCAGGAGGTCATTGGATGCTGCAATCGCCGTGAACCGGATGCCTTCATCCAGCATGGACGCTGTGCGCTCGTACCCTGCGGTCATCGTGTCGCGAAGGTAGGGAACGAGTTGAACGAGTGGGCCTCCGGCCACGAGGCCACCATCGCGCATCGCGTCGAGATAGCCCGCGTACCGCGGGTTTTCTTCGTGATCGTCATACTCACCAAGAAACGCAATGTCCCGATGCCCAAGCTCCATCAGATATTCCACGTTGCGGCGCATGGCTTGATACAGGTCAACGTGGACGTGCGGGAGCCCAAAGTCCGAGCTCCGGTCTTTGTAAATGCAGATGGGAATCTTGCGAGACAGTTCCTTGAGATCGACGACATTCATGACCTCGTAAGGCGTAAGCACCATCAGGCCATCGTAAAAACCTTCGAGAATGAGGCGCATATACGCCTCGCGGTCGCGGGTCACGTTGTACAGGGAAAACGTATAACCTCGCGCCAGCGCGGCACGCTCGATCCCGAGCAGCACCTCGTGATAGAAAGGGTTGCCAAGCGATGAAATGATGCAAGTGAATTGCCCGCAGCGCTTCATCTTTAAGCTTCGCGCCATGCGATTAGGCACATAATTCAGTTCCTTAATGGCTTGTAACACGCGTTCACGGACATCCGCCGCGACGTATCCGTTTTCATTCAGGACCCTAGAAACCGTCGTCGGCGACACGCCTGCCCTTCTCGCCACATCCACCCGTGTGGCCATGTCATTCCCCCCGATTCGCGCGAACGCGCCGCTGACTCGAGTCCATGTACAGCGCGGTCGCCCTTTTCTATTGTTATACATCAGTTCTATTGTAGGAGACTGTGTGTCAATCGACAAGACATCGCAGCGAGATCCTCGACCTGCGGTTGAACGCTCGCGGCCGTTCCGCAGTCCTTCCCCAGCGATCACGACACACCCGCGCAACTCTAAGAGGAATTTGATAGAGGTTGTGGTACGCTGACCACGTGAGCTTCGAAAGACGAGGAGGACACCCAGATTGAATCTGCGCGAACGCACGGGCGAAGACGGAATTCGATATGCCGCGACTGCCATCGCCGCCGTCGCCATCGTCGCCTGCGTTCTCAAAGAGTGGCAAGGACTCAGCAGGCTTCACTTCCTAGGTTACGACTACGCCTTTTTCTACAACGCGTTCCGGCACGTGCTGACCGGACAAACGGACTGGCATCACTTGTACAATCCGATGAGTGAGATCGCTTTTTTGAAAGCACACGGATATCCACTCGACCCGCACAATCACTATGTGTATCCGCCGCAGTTTGCATGGCTGTTCGCATGGCTTGGCCTGCTTCCGTTTGCCATGTCCCTCGCACTCTGGCGGCTCATGTCTCTTTTCGCGGGCGTGTTGGGCGTCTATTGGACCCTGAAGACGCTGTGGCCGCGCATTCGCAGGGGTCATTTGTTGCTGGCGATGGGGGCCAGCTTGACGTTAACGCCGTTTCAGTTGGACCTCGCGGTGGGCAACGTCAACACGTTGCTTTTCGCGCTGCTCGCGTTTGCGTTCTATGCCATCTATCGCCTGGACAAGCCAACGCTGGCTTCCGCTGCCCTGGCGGCAGCGGTTTTAATGAAGGTCACGCCCATCGCCGTTCTATTTGCCCTCGCCCTTCAAAGGAGATGGAACGTCGTCTTGCGGGCGCTCCTCATGATCGCGCTAGGACTTGTAGGGTCCTGCCTGTGGCTTGGGGGAGACAGCACCGCCCAGTATGCTCTCCACTTCCTGCAATTTGGGCGGGAGAGCATGGGAAATGGTGCGGCGCCATACAACCAATCTCTGCTTGGCGTCCTTGAGCTCCTGGTCAATCGCGGCCGGTCAAGTACACCGCCCGCATGGCTCAGCGCTTTCTTTGATGGCTACGTGCTCACCTTGCTGCTCGCGTTCGCGTTCGCCTTGAAGCGCCGTTCGTGGTCGACCCAGTCCATTTGTATCGGACTCGGCGCCATGCTCCCCCTTGCTGTGTCGCCGCTCGTGGAGCAACCGCACATGGTGCTCACACTGCCAGCGCTCATCGCATCCTTTTACATTCTACGTCGCCAACCGCAGGCGTCACGGCGCGTGTACCGGGCGCTCTTCGCGATGGCTTACGCGCTGCAGACCCTGCCCGTGACGTTTCTGCTGAACGACGCGACGCACTGGTTTCCCGGTTTATACTGGATTCACATTCAGATGTTCGTATCGCTCGCGTCCCTTCTCGCGCTGCTTCTGACCATCGCATGGCGGCATCCAAGCGAACGTCCGGCCCCACGACTCGCCCTCGGTTGAGGCTCGCTTGTCGTCGGCCGGCATCCTCCACGCGCGGGCGGAAATCGCCTTCCCGCCCGACGCCGGGGATAGTTGGAGCCTCACACCATCGTCAGACCACCCGACACGCTCAGCGTTTGGCCCGTGATAAAACGGGCATCGTCGGACGCCAAAAACGCAACCGCACTCGCGACTTCCTCCGGCTCAGCCAGCCGCCTGAACGGAATCGCGCGCTCGAGCGCCATGGCCAGCTTTTCGTTCTGGCCGGCAATCTCCTGAAACAAAGGCGTTCTGGCCGGTCCCGGGCATACCACGTTGACGTTGATACGATACTTCGCCATTTCCCGCGCCAGCGTCTTCGAAAACGCGATGACGCCCCCTTTCGCCGCCGCGTACACAGCTTCTCCCGTCGAGCCCACGCGCGCCGCGTCCGAGCCGATGTTCACGACTTTCCCATGCGATCGCGCCACCATATGCGGCAGTATCGCGTGACACGTGTACAGCACACTTTTCAGGTTGATCGACAGAATCTTCTCCCACGTCTCCTCCTGGCTGTCGAGGAAAAGTTCCATTCGGTCCCAACCCGCGTTGTTCACGAGGATATCGATCCGCCCGAACTCGCTGATCGCTTGCGCCGCCATCGCCTGGACCTCGTCTCGCCGAGTGACGTCCACGCGTATCGGCACAGACGCCGATCCCATGGCCTTCAGACGATCGCTCGTCTCGCGGGCGCCGTCCGCGTCGCGATCGACGACAACCACCGACGCGCCCTCGGCCGCGAAGCGCTCGCAGATGGCCTTCCCAATACCGCTCGCCCCGCCCGTCACGACCGCAATCTGATCCCTGAGCCTCATGGACATGCCCCCCGCTCCATCATGACTGCCGATCTCGGCGGCGGAACTTACGGAAATTGGGCTTTCGCTTCTCTTTGAACGCCTGCAGCCCTTCCAAAGCCTCTTCCGAGCGGTAATACATCGCGAGCGAAGCCATGGACAAGCGCGTGATGCCCTCGATATGCGCAGAGTCGGCATTAAAGGAATATTTCAACATCTTGAGGGCCGTCGGACTCTTATCGAGAATCTTCTGGCACCAAATCTCGACCTCCTCCATCAGCCGCTCGTGAGGAACCACCTTGTTGACAAGGCCCATCGCAAGCGCCTCTTCGGCTGTGTATGGTTCGCACAGAAACCACAGCTCGCGGGCCTTTTTTTCGCCCACCACGCGCGCGAGGTAAGCGGTTCCATAACCCGCGTCAAAACTCCCCACCTTCGGCCCCACCTGGCCAAACTTAGCCCGATCCGACGCGATGGTCAGGTCGCACAGCACGTGCAGGACATGTCCGCCGCCGATCGCGTACCCATTCACCGCCGCGATCACCGGCTTCGGGATGCCTCGAATCAAGCCGTGCAGCGTCTCAATTTCGAGTCCAATCCCCTCCTCCAAGTCACCGCCCGTGCCCGTGTACCCTTCGCTATCCCGGTCCTTCTGATCGCCCCCGGTGCAAAAGGCGCGATCGCCTGCTCCGGTCAAAACCGCCACACCGATTTCAGGATCGTCCCAAGCGTCCCGAAACGCCGCGATCATCTCGCGCACCGTGAGCGACCGAAACGCGTTCAACACTTCCGGACGGTTGATGGTCACCTTCGCGATGCCGTCCCGCTTTTCATACAGAATATCCACATACGCCATACGGATGCCTCCTCGTCAGCAAGGCTTGTAGGCTTTGCCCAGCCACTCCCGCGCAATGACGATTTTTTGGGTCTGCGCCGTCCCGTCACCAATCTCCAAGCCAATGACGTCCCGCAGCCGCTGCTCATGCGGCAAGTCCTCCGCACGTACACGCCATCCGCTTCCACGTGCAACGTCTCCACCGCTCGCTTGCCGGGCGTCGGCATGCCTTGCTCAAATACCTCCTCGCGTGCCCGTTCTGCCTTCGCACGCTCCTCCTCGCCCAGCCGCTGCACCTCCTCCCAAATCGCCATCGCGCTCACTTCCGGCACCCACGCTTGCAACAGGCTCGCCGCCCGACGGTACGACATCTCCATGGCCAATGCGATCGCTTGCGACCGTAGCTGAGGAGACAGCCGCCGATGGGGCTCCAAGCCCAACGCCTCGTCTCAGAGAAAGCGGCGCTCGCCCGTCTGCTTATCCCGGTAGTACCGCCGCCAAATCGTGATCTCGCCTACAGTGGTGACCAGCGTGCGAGCCTTCCGGTGGATGAGCGCCCATCGAGTCTTGTCTCGCTCCTCCTGCAGCTTCCGGTCCATTCCCTCGAGCAAGAGTTGGAGGAGCTCATTGGCTGTGCCACGGACGGTGCCACACACGCCCTGCTCCAAGGCCGTGAAGTCACCTGCCTCGTCAACTACATTTTGCAAGCTCGACAGCATCTGCAGGAAGACAGCAAGGACACGTCGAATATCGAGCATAAGAGACCTCACTCCTTTCACCGCGCTGCAACGCGGGCTTTTTTCTTGTCTCAGTGAGGTCTCTTCTCTTTTGCCTCGGAGAATCCTCCCAGAAGCAAACCCTACTCAAACTTTATACGCTCTTATCCACAACAAAACGCATGCCTACACAAAAGCAAATAAAAACGCGGCGCATGCCTGTGGATAAGTCCGACAGGCCGCGCCGCTATGGGAGCCCACATTCATCCATGAGTCTACGTGCTCTGTCCAACTGTCGAAGTCGGGTCTTTTATTCTGCATCGCCTGTGGATTAATATAAAAAAGCGTGGCGACAAATCACCACGCGTTTTCCTATCTCCTCAGCCCGAGGGTTTCGCCCCTCGGGCGTTTTGGCTTCGCAAATTCCAAATCGCTATTCTTCGGCAAAGAGGCACTGTTCTAGGACGCTCAACGACGCTTGCAGGCCAGCCCGCTGTCCCAGAACGAAGTCCTCCACCTCAATCGAAATGAAGTCGTCATAACCCGACGTTTTGAGAGCATAAATAAAACTTTTCCACCAGTCGATTCCCCGCCCTAAGCCGACGGCGACATAATTCCATGATCGAGCCGTCACGAGTTCAACCGGCTTTGTCTCCAACGCGCCGTTCACTTGTGCCGCAGCAGATTCAAATCTCGTATCTTTTGCGTGGACGTGAAATACCGCATCGCCAAGTTCCTGAACGGCACATATCGGATCGGCACCCATCCACATCAGGTGAGAGGGATCCAAATTCATGCCTACACGAGGCCCAACGGCCGATCGCAAGCGAAGCAGCGTCTCGGAATTGTAGACGAGCTGCGCGCTGAAATTCTCAAGAGCGATGCGCTGGACCCCAACTTCCTCGGCCTTTCTCACTAGAGTGCGCCAATAGGGAATGGCAACCTCATTCCACTGATAATCCAGAGCTCCTTTCAACTCTTCCGGCCAGCTGACCGTATAACAGATCCAATTCGGCATGAGGTCGCCTTGCCTTGCCGCCGGCAGTCCACTCATCATTACAATTTTGTCAACCTCAATACGACCTGCGAGCTCGAACGTCATGTCAGTGATTTCTCGATGGCGCGCCCCGCGTTCACCGGGATCGAGAGGATTACCTGAACAGTTGAGTGCGCAAATCCGAATGCCGGCGCGATGCAGTGTTTCCAGAACATAATTGAGGTATCCGTCGTCCTTCAGCATCTTTTACCATTTAATATGGGGCTCCGTAGACCACCATCAAGTTACCAATGCAATCCATTTGAAACCATACGAACTCAATATTTCTATTGCCTCTTCCCATGTGTACCTACTCAAGCAATCAGAGACCACAGCGATATTCATAAGGTTCTCCACCTCTTCCCATAACTCGGTTTAATAAGCGATACCACCACGAAACAGAGCCACCGGAGCACGTCCGCTGCGCCCCCAGGGGACATCGCAGCACCGCTCCCTCCGCGCTCGGTGACTCTTACACACTGCCTTCGTACAGCATCTGGCGCCGCGTCGAACAGATTTGGTCTATTCAATTGTGCCCCATTGAAACCAAGCGCTTTCCTATCTCCTCAATCTCTTGTATCTGTTTTAGCGTACAAGCAGCGTATAAGCCCTATTTACCGATGCAAGTTCTCCTCTACATTTGCCGATACACGCTGCGCCTCTTGCCCTTCCCGATAGATGCCCGCGCGGAACCGACGTTCCAGTTCCTCAAGCGAGTAACCCCGGGTCTCCGGCGCCACCTTTAACATCACCAGCACCGCGACCACATTTAGCGCGGCAAAGACGAGATACGTCTCGGTCAACCCGAGGTGTTTCAGCAACACAGGGAACGTGAGACCGACGAAGAAATCCACAATCCAAAGGCAGAACGTAACAAACCCCATTGCAAGCCCGCGAAGTCGCGTCGGGAAAATCTCCGACAACAGTACCCACGTTACTGGAGACACGGCCCCCTGCTGGAACAATAGAAATGTAACCGTTAACAGAAGCACAACATAGGGAAGTGCGGGGCTTCCTTTCAGTGCGTTCGAGACAATCGCGATGAGCAACAGTGATCCGATAATGCCAATCTGGCCCGCAAACAACATCTTGCGGCGGCTAATCCGGCGCAGCAGCATGAAGCCGATGAACGTCGCCACCACAGAAATCACGCCGTTTGCAATATTGCCGACCACAGCAGCATTCGTCCCAAAGCCCGCAGTCTGTAAAATTTCTGTTCCATAGTACATAATTGAGTTGACACCAGTAATTTGCTGAACGATGGCTATTCCAACCCCAATAAACACCAAACGTCTAATCCACGGCACCGTGAGATCCTTAAGTGAAGCTTTTTGAATTGCTGTTTCCTCTACTGTCCTCCTAATCTCATCTAACTCTAATTCGACTTCGTTTGATGGACGGATGCTTGAAAGTACTTGACGAGCCTCATTGTAGCGACCTTTTGAAGCTAACCACCGCGGACTCTCTGGGACAACTAGCATTCCAAACCAAAGTACAATAGCTGGTATCATGGCAACAGCGAGCATAAATCTCCATATATCTCCATGCTCCCCAAACGCACTAGAGATGATGGCGTTTACAACAAAGGCCGCCAGCTGTCCAGTTACAATCATAAGCTCATTATTGTTTACCATACGGCCTCGACGCTCTGTTGGCGACATTTCAGCCAAAAACGTCGGCACGGTCACCGACGCGCATCCGACCGCGAGGCCCAAGATGAAGCGGAACGCGATCATGACCGATGCGTTCGGAGCAAGTGTGCAGCCTAATGCAGCACAGAAGAAAAGAAGCGCGAGATTCCAAATCACCCGTCGGCGGCCAAAGTAGTCTGCTAGACGCCCACCAAACACTGCGCCAATTGCTGCACCAAACAACAACGAACTCGTGACTAAACCCTCAAGTTCTGCATTCAGGTTCAGCTGATCTGGGCGCGACATGTATGGTAATGCACCGTTTAAAAAGCCCGTGTCATAGCCAAAAAGAAGTGCGCCAAAAGTGGAGAACCATGTTACCTTGCGCAGTGTGTTCCGCACGTGCGCCTCCATTTAAAATTCCTCCTAACATGAACTGATTTAGACCAAGCTCTTACGTCAACTACAAACACGCAGGGTTCAAGGGTTGAGTCGCTGGGGTATCCCCAGAGACAATGACCTTAAGCGTAGGGTCCGGGGCAGTTCTGGGTCCTCCTGTCGTCACCGCCTGGGTGAACTTCTTTGTCGTTCGATCATATTGCACGTTGCACGATTTCCAAACGCTTGCGCTCGCTTCGCAGCGCCAAATTCGACGATTTTCCGCTGTACAGTTTCAGCTATCGCCTCCCTTCCAGCTCCGAGGATGAACCGAGGCTCATAAATCTCTGGATTCGACGAGATGAAATGTTGCACTGCGTCTCGAAAAGCGATGGAACACTCTGTGTTCACGTTGACTTTTGAGTAGCCAAGGAAGATGGCCAACTGCATGTGTTCTCGGGGTATCCCAGAGCCTCCGTGCAGTACGAGAGGCGTTTCAATCTTCTCTGCAACAACGGACAATCGCTCGAAATCGATCTTTGGCTCCCCTGTATAAGGACCATGGACAGATCCCAGTGCTACCGCAAGCGCATCCACCTTTGTCTCACCCGCCATGCGGACGCAGTCATCAGGGTTCGCATAAACGATGCCAGAGACGACCCCATCCTCAATGCCGCCCACCTGCCCAATCTCTGCCTCCACCGACACCCCGCGTGCGTGTGCATATTCTACAATGGCACGCGTAAGCGCAATGTTTTTATCGAGTGGTAGATGCGAGCCATCAAACATTACAGAAGTGAATCCCGCGTCGACTGCAGCTTTGCACCGCTCGACAGTGCGACCGTGATCGAGGTGAAGTACAACAGGGATATCTGCCGCGTGTTCTTCGACGAGAATTTGGGTTGCCATGACAATGGACCGAAAGCCTCCGAGATAATCCACAAGACGATCCGACACACCTAAGATGACCGGTGCGTACTCGGCCACCGCGGCCTCAAGGATAGCTGGAATCCACAGGAAATCATTTACGTTGAATTGGCCCACAGCGTAACGGTGTCGTTTCGCCTCAGGTAACACCTCGCATAACGTTACGAGCGGCATCTAACATCCTCCTCTTCCTCGAGGCGAAAATGTCGTGACACTATATCCCGTGCTGATTCGTATGCCTTGCGGACAACCTCTTCCGGTGGAAGCGCATAATATTCAGGTCGGAACAACTCAACTGTGATGGGGCCGTCCCAGCCTTTTTTCTTGAGTGTGCCGAGAATGGCGTCGAGATCGATCACGCCTTCTCCCGGCCACAGACGGTGTTCGTCGCGCAGAGCCCCTCGCGGCAAATCCTCTGCATCGTCCAGATGGACGACGAAGATGCGCGATGTGTCTGATTGCTCAAGGTCCTCAACACGCGAGCCCATTGCGTGGAAATGGAAACAATCGAGCACGAGCCCAACGTTTGGACGATCAACGTTAACCACGATGTCATAAGCGCTCAGAAAATCGTTGACCGTAGCATCTGGATGTCCAATAAATTCAAACGAAATGGATAGCGAGGACTCTCCAGCAATATCGCTGAATTCCCTCAACATTTCGACACAGCTTTTGTGAATTTCACGGCGCTGAAATCGCTCAATGTTCGAAATGAGAGGCACCGCGACGATTTGTCGAGCTCCGATCGCTCGCGCCGACGCAACCATCTCGCGAAACTCAGTACAAATCTTCCTCGTCTCCTCCAACGAGCGATTATTGAAGAAGATGATCGCATTGAGTGAAAGCGGCTTTAGCCGTCGCCTTGAGAACTCTTCAACGAGTTCGATGAACGAGTGGCGCTTGAGGTATGCGGGCAATTTGTCTTCTGTGCGAAGTTCAAGCCAATAAAATCCGATTTCATCGCAGAGGCGGATGTCCAGTTCCATGTCCGCATTTTTCATTGTCGTAGCCTGGTTCAAACCCAATTGCATCTCGCATCACTCTTTTCGTTCGAGGACGGCCAGCGTCACGCCAGCCCAAAACCCTCCTTGATTTTCCGAAGCATGTATCGACTCGATTCATCTCGCTTGTCGACCCAGGCAAACACCGCGTTCGTCGCGATTCCGTCGAACTTCATTTCGCGCAGCTTGCGAAAGATGGTGTCAAAGTCTACCTCGCCTTCTCCAATATTCAAGTGCTGATGAACGGTGACTTGTGCCCCAGGCGGATTGACGATGTAGCGAAGCCCGCCCGCTGCTTTGTGATTGAATGTATCAGCAAAAAGAACGTGCTGAAGCCGCTCGCCAGCGTAATCGAACATCGATTCGATATCACCTTTGCCATCGTCGTAATAGAACGTGTGCGCTGTCGAATACACGAGGTTGATCCACGGCCGATCGAGCGCACGAATCATATCGACAGCCTCTTTGTTTGTCTCGATAAAGTCGTACGGGTGAGCCTGCAAATTGAGGCGTATGCCTTCGCGCTCAAAGATCGGAATGAGCTCATCCATCGACTTAATGAACTTCTCCTCGCAGACCACCGGATTGTACTTCGTGCCGCTGAACTCGCTGTTCATGAGATCGACTTCGAGTTCGACGGCGATCTCAATGGCCCGCTTCCAGTTGCGAACCGCGGCCTGTCGCCGCTCTTCCTCTGGGCCTGCCCAGTGATAAAGCGGCAACAACGACGAAATCTTCAGACCGGCGTCACGCAGGTGGTGCTTTAGTTTTTGAATTTGATCCTTATCGGCTCTCGGATACTTGTAAAAAGGGCAAAAGTCTTCTCGAGGTGAGAGCTCAATGTACTCATAACCGAGCTGTGCCACTTTTTCTACCATCTCGTGAAGCGGCAAATCTGTGTACATGGTCGGATCAAGCGCGATTTTCAAGGCGACCCCTCCTGATTACACACGTCCTGCTATAAATTTTGGTTGAGAAATACCAGGTGTGACCGATTCCCAGCCCTGAGACTTTTGCGCACGCACACAGGCCTCAGCAGCTAGTGTGGCGAGATAGCCGTCCCACGCACTCGGTCCTTGCGGCTCATTGCAGCGCTCAACCTGATTGATAAAATCTTGCAATTCAGCGTCGTACGCGTCTGCGAACCGAAGTTTCCAATCTTGCGGAACCGCTCGTTTGTGGAGCGCGTCATGCTTGAATTCAACTGAAGCTTCAGCCGGGAGGGACACTGTGCCTTCTTCGCATACGATTTCGCATTGAATGTCATAGCCGTAGCGACAATTGACGAAGACCTCCGCCGTGATCACAATCCCGGTCTGCGTACGAAGCAGGAAAATCTGAGGATCTTGCAGTGCTTCATGGGCGTACTTGGTACGCCGCGGAAACACCGCCTGCACCTCTGCGTAGTCGTCGCCGACGAGCCAGCGCGTCACGTCGAGCTCGTGGACCAGCGTGTCGAGCACCGCCATCTCCGTCGTATAGCGTTCATCGACGGCGGCGTTCCGATGGGTGCAGCGAACCATGAGCGGGCTGCCCAATTCTCCGCACGCCACAACCGACTTGAGCGCCTGATAGCCGCGATCGTACCGGCGCATATAGCCGACTTGAACCATCCTGCGACCGATTTTCTCTTCTGCTTGAACGATCCGTTCACAGCCCTCAATGGTCGTCGCAAGCGGTTTTTCGACGAACACATACTTACCTGCCGCGATGGCCGCGAGGACGCTCGCCTCGTGCGCTGGTCCCCAACTTGTGATAATGACAGCGTCGATCGACCGATCCGCCAACAATTCTTCTTCCGGATAGATGCGAGCCTCTATGCCGAGCTCTTCGACGGCCTTTCTTGCAGCGCTCAAGTCGATATCCGTCACCGCGGCGATTTCTCCTCCTAACAACTTCTGGGTGATCCGGCGCATATGCTCGCGGCCGATCGCGCCGGTGCCAATGACGCCAAACCGAATAGTCATCACTGTGCCTCCTCGTGCTCGCGGGGATTTGCCCCGACAAACGATTGAACATAGTCATGCGCCTTGAGCGCATACACGAGCGGATTCGCAAGCCGTGGATCCTGCTCCGCTTCGACGATGATCCACCCTTCATACCCTGCCGCAATAAGCGCATCGTACGCTGATCGGAAATCGATACAACCGTCCCCCGGCACCGTGAACAACCCCTGCAGGACGCAGTCGAGAAACGGCCGATCTTCCGCTTTGCACATTCGGAGTACGTCGTAGCGGACGTCCTTAAAGTGCACGTGACGAATACGCTTTCCATGCTCGTGTGCAAGTTCAAGACATTCCTCGTCCGACGCAAACGCGTGGCCCGTATCGTAGAGCAAATGTACGAGTTTCGGATCCGTGCGTGCCATCAGCTCGTGAACCTCAGCTGCAGTCTGAATGACTGTCCCGAGATGAGGGTGGTACACGAGCAAAAGCCCGTACGTTTCGGCGATCTCGCCAAGCCCCTCGAGTCCAGCGCACAGTTGCGACCACTCGGAGCTCGCAAGCGACGGTTTGTGTCTAAAAACACCGACGCGATCGCGTTGAACGCTGTAGGTCTGTTCCGACACCACCGCAACTTTGGCTCCGAGCGCGGCGAGCCTCCGACAATGCTCTTCAAATGCAGCAGCGGTCTGATTAAACCCATCCCGCAGAAGATAACTGCTAAACCACTGCCCCGCAATCGAGAGACCGCGCAGCCGGAGTTCTGGAAGCAAGATATCCGGAGTAGGGAAGAACCCTCCTACTTCCGTGCCCTCAAATCCCGCCAGCGCAATTTCGTTCAAAACCTGTCCAAGCGTGTGCTCCGCGCCAAGTTCCGGCATATCATCGTTTCGCCAACCAATAGGAGAAATTCCCCAGCGGATACGCCGGGCTGCTTCTCCTTTCGCCATCTCAGCCACCTTCTTTGCACATTTAGTACGCCTTTGCTGCCTTCAATCTCTCGTAGTGACGTTCCGCCGCCTTTTGGACTCGCGGGCTTTTCGCCACCTGCGGGACACCGAGGTTCCACCAGCTCAGATAGCCTTTGGTCATCGTCTTTGGCAGCACTTTGATCTCGATGAGCGTCGAAATCGATTGACACTTTCCGTCCTCAACGGCCTGGCGCAACTGCTCAATCGTTCGAACCCGATAGGCCTTTGCGCCATAGCCCTCCGCGATCTTGACATAATCGATGTTCATCACACGCCCGGAGTGGTCGCGAAACTCGCAGCCAAAGCTGTCGATGCCATATTCCATTTGCAAATTACTGATACAGCCGTACCCTGCGTTGTCGAATAAAACGACATTGATTTTCACGCCGTCCTGAAGCGCCGTAACGAGTTCGGAGTGAAGCATAAGAAAGCTACCGTCCCCGATAAGCGCATATACTTCGCGATCGGGCTCCGCGAGCTTTACCCCAAGCGCTGCAGCGATTTCATACCCCATGCACGAGTAGCCATACTCCATGTGGTACCCGGACGGCGCATCGGTGTGCCAGAGCCGCTGCATGTCGCCCGGGAGCGACCCCGCCGCGCCGATCACGATGGCATCCGCCGGCACCACTTCATTGAGCGCGAGGAGCACGGCCGTCTGTGTAAGCTCCGTCCCGAGGGCGTCCGCGTACTCGTTCAGCTCGGCCTGCGTGAACTGACCCTCGATTTCCGGTCGGAACCCCTCGCGTGCGAAGGTCACGTGCGAAAGCCGCTCCCGTTCGGCCAGCCAACGAGACTTCAACTCGTCAATACGATCGCCCCACTGGCTTTGGTAACCATCGAGTTGTTTGATAAGTTCAACCAACGCGACTTTCGCGTCAGCGACCATCTGTACACCGTCGAGCTTATAGGCCTGCATCCTGCTGACATTGATATTGAGAAACCGCGCGCCTTCGAAGTCGAACGCCGTCTTGGACGACGTCGTGAAATCGGTGTAGCGCGTACCTACTCCTACAATGAGATCCGCTTCGCGCGCCGCTTCGTTTGCCGCTTGGGTGCCGGTGATGCCGATGCCCCCGAGGTTGTACCGGAACGAAGCCGGCACCGTCGACTTCCCAGCTTGCGTTTCGGCGACGGGGATGTGACACGCCTCCGCGAGGCGGACGATCTCGTCGGCTGCTTCCGAGTACTTCGCCCCGCCGCCGATCACGAGGAGCGGTCTCGCGCTCGCCCGAATGAGCGCCGTCGCCGACTGGAGCTCGCGCTCGGTCGGCGGGCGGCGATCGAGGTAGTGCACTCGCCTGTCAAAGAACCGCGCATCGAAGTCGTAAGCCTCGCCCTGAACGTCTTGGCTGATGCAGAGTGTGACTGGTCCTGCGAGTGCTGGGTTTGTCAGCACCTCGAACGCGCGAATGAGGCTCGACATCAGCTGCTCTGGCCGCGTGATCCGGTCCCAATACCGCGATACCGCCCGGAGGGCATCGTTCGTCGTAATGCCGATGCTATGCTCGTGCTCCACCTGCTGAAGAACCGGATCGGGCTGGCGCGTCGCAAAGGTGTCGGACGGAAGCAAGAGCACCGGCAGATTGTTCGCGAGTGCCGTCGCCGCCGCAGTCACTAAGTTTGCCGATCCCGGCCCGACCGACGTCGTCACCGCCCAAATCTGGCGGCGGAGCTTCTGTTTCGCGTACGCTACGGCGGCGTGGGCCATGCCCTGCTCGTTCTTCCCATGCACCACGCGCAAATGCCCCGGGTCTTCTACCAACGCCTGGCCGATGCCGAGCACGTTGCCATGCCCAAAGATGTCAAACACGCCTGCGACAAACGGCATCTCTCGCCCGTCGACCCAGATGTATTGCTGGTTCAGAAAGCGGATGAGCGCTTGCGCAGTTGTCAACCGAATCGTCTCCATCGCCTTTCACCTAACCTCTCGACGGCTCACAGTGCTCACTCAGGAGCGACTCAACTTCCTCGAGCGACGGCATCGCCTCCGAGGAGCTGTGGCGGCTGACGACGATGGCCGCGGCCGCGCTCGCCATCGCTAGCGCTCGCTTGAGCGTAAGTCCAGCAAGAAGACCATACAGGAAGCTCGACGCATACGCATCGCCCGCGCCGAACGTCTTCAACACCTTCGCAGGAAACGCCCGCGCCCGCACCGCGCCTTCTCTCGTGTACGCAATCGATCCGTCGACGCCATGCTTGATGACAACGATGGACGGGACGTGAACCAATAACTGCGCGGCCGTCGCCTCGTCTTGTCCGGGTCCACCCTCCATGATGTCGTACTCATCCCGTGTGCCGATCACGACATCCGAGAGCCGGGCCATGAGCGTGTAATACACCATCGGCTCGTAGAGAGACTTCCAGGTGCACGGCCGATAGTCGAGCTCAAACACGAGCCGCACACCATGCTTTCGCGCCAACTCGGCAGCATAAAACGCTGCTTCCCTCGAAGGGCTCTTTGCAAGCGCTGTGCCGGAGATGAGCAGCGCTTTCGTTTTGCGGAGATAACCTTCGGTAATGTCCTCGGGTGAAAGATAAAGATCCGCGACATCATCTCGGTACAGGAGAATGCTGCACTCTGTCGAGCTCTTGATCTCGGTGAAAGCGAGCCCCGTCTTGTGGCCGTCACGATCGACTACGATAGCCGACGTATCGACGCCCATCTGCTGCAGGAAGCTGACCACGAACCGCCCCATGGCGTCGTCGGACACCTTGGCGATCATCCCGGTCCGCAGCCCCAAGCGCCGAGCGCCAATGGCGATGTTTGCTGGACTCCCGCCAACGTACTTCACAAAGGTCTTCGTCTGCTCAAGCGGCCGGTTGTAGTCAAGCGCGTTAAGATCGACGCAGGCGCGCCCAAGCGTGACCAGGTCGAGCGGACGATCGCTTGCAAATGAAAGCACCATGCTCCCAGCTTCCTTTCAAGGCCTCGTGAGGATCCACTCGTGCGCCGGATCGTTGTGGAACCGCCACACGCGCACGGGCCCCGCCATGACGTTTAGATAGTACGAACTGTAGCCATCTGGGACCCCAACGGGGTGGTAGCCGCGGGGCACAAGCACAACATCTTGGTTGTGCAAAGCATATGACTCGTCTATCACGCCGTCGTCCGTGTAGATGCGCTGCATCACAAATCCCTGTGGTGGATCGATCTCATGGTAGTAGATCTCCTCGAGAAAGCTTTCGTCGGGCAGCCGCTCTTCATCATGTTTGTGCGGCGGGTAGCTCGACCAGTGCCCGCCCTCTGTGAACACCTCGACGACGAGCAACCGGTGCGCCACGCGATCCGTGTCCGCGAGGATGTTGTGCACGATGCGCTGGTTCTGGTACCTCCCGCGATGCTCGACGACGTTCTCTTCCGCGGAAATCAGACGCACAGGGCGCACCTCCTCCGTCGGTGCCCAGGCGATGGCGACCCACGCCTCTTCCGTTGCCACAAGCTCTAGCGGCGCTCCAACGGGCACGTATACGCTGTCCGTTGGACGCCGATCAAAAACCGAACGCCGTCGGCCGAGCGCGCCCAGCGATTCTCCACCACACTTTGTCTCGACTTTTCCGGTGAGGACGACGGCGCATGACTCGCGGTCGTCCCACGCTTCTTGAAGGCGTGCCCCCGGCGCCAGCTTGACGATCCTCAGGCCCGTGTACATGAGCGGTTCGGTTTGCCACGAGATGTCGTGTACTACCGTGACGCCTGACGTCTCTTCGCGCGGCACCGGGCGGCGCAAAAGCGTCTCGGCCATGTCGATCACGCCTCCTCACGAGAAATCCGGAACGGGGTAACGCGCGGTGACGACTTTTTTACGGGTATAAAAATCCACGCTGTCTTTTCCATTGCAGTGCAGCGTACCGTAGAAGGAAGATTTCCATCCCGAGAACGGAAAGAACGCCATGGGTGCCGGCACGCCGATGTTTACGCCGAGCATCCCCGCATCGATATTTTCGCGGAAGTAGCGGATGGCCGAAGCGCTTTGGGTGAAAATGCACGCGCCGTTTGCGAACTCGGAGCGATTCGCCACTTCCACCGCTTCTTTTAGATTTGCGACGCGAATAACGGACAGGACTGGCGCAAAGATTTCGTCTTTCCAGATGGTCATTTCTGTTGTGACGCCGTCGAAGATGGTCGGACCGATGAAGTACCCGTCATCGCTCATCTGCTCGCGCCCGTCAAGAACGAGTTTTGCACCTTCTTCCATACCTTTTTCGATGTAGGAAATCGTCCGCTTCAGGTTTTCCTCACGGATGACTGGCCCCAAAAACACTCCGTCGTCGAGTCCGTTGCCCATCACAAGCTCGCGCGATCTGCGCACGAGAATTTCGAGGAATTCATCGGCGATAACCTCTTCCACGGCGACGACTGAGCAAGCCATGCATCTTTCGCCCGCCGATCCGAACGCCGAGGCGACGACGTTGCGCGCAGCTTCATCGAGGTCGGCATCTTGAAGCACAATGATGTGATTTTTTGCACCTGTAAGCGCCTGCACCCGCTTTAAATGTTCGCCGCACTTTCGATAGATGTACTCGCCGACTGGCTTCGATCCGACGAAGGAAACAGCCTTAACATCTGAGTGTTCAATGAGCCCATTGACCACATCGTGCGCGCCATAGACAATGTTGAAAACCCCTTTTGGTATACCAGCTTCCATGAGAAGATCTGCGAGAACACGCGCGAGCATTGGGGTCTTTTCCGACGGCTTCAAAACAAACGTATTGCCAAGAGCAATCGCGATCGGAAACATCCAACAAGGCACCATCATCGGAAAATTGAAAGGCGTAATACCCGCGACCACGCCGAGAGGATACCGATAGTTTGTCGCCTCGATATCGGTCGCGATAGTCGACAAGGAGTCGCCCATCATGAGAGAAGGCGCCCCAGCAGCAAATTCGACATTTTCAATCGCGCGCTGGACCTCTCCTTCAGCTTCGGTGATGTTTTTCCCGTTCTCCACGGTGATAAGGCGAGCAAGCTCTTTTTGATGTCTTGTGAGAAGATCATGGTAGCGAAACAAAAGCCGCGCACGCCGCGGGACGGGTATTCGGGACCAAGAAGCAAACGCATCACGTGCAGCGCGAACAGCCTGTGCTACATCCGCTTTCGTCGATAGGGGTACCTCCGCGATAAGTTCTTTCGTCGCTGGGTTGATTACCGACTCATACTGTTCTGTATGACTATCAACCCATTGGCCATCAATGAAGTTTTTCAATCTTTCGACCACAGCACTTAGCCCCCTTCCATAAGTGTCCAGTAGTGCACCGAACTCGGACGAAGCACTCAAGAGTTCGCATACAGATACACTATCAAATGATCATAAAATAATCAATAGATCATCAACAAAACAGCGATTAACTAGCTATCTTTTAGAAAAGCGTGAGCGCTTTCTGTAGCGTATTGTATGTTCTTTTCACTGGACCGTCAAGATACTTTCGACGATTTCTTTAGTGATATGATGTGAATGTATAATTAGCCTTCAGCTTGGCTCAAGTGAACATCAAATCACTGTTCAATTTTATCACGTTATGACCAATATATGACCAACCTAAGTGTTGATATGCTATAATCCGGGATGATGACTGGCGTCTGCGGTTTAGAATTGAACTCAGTCGTGTTTTGAAGACTAGACCTAATTTGTTGAGAAAGGTGCGTGTCCAATTGCTTAAATCCAAACGGATCCAAGAGATCAAGACTTACGTCGCGGAGAGACAAGTAGTCTCTCTGGACGAACTCGCGGAACATTTTTCTGTATCAAAGAACACTATCCGTCGCGATATCCAGGAGCTTGTTGAAAGCGGGGAAATAAAGAAAGTTTATGGTGGGGTAGCCATTAATGATGCGACGACTCTGCTCCTTCCATTCTCTGAACGGCAAGTGCGCAACAAACACGAAAAGGAGTTAATAGGAAAACTCGCTGCACAATGCGTGAACGACGGAGACATCATTTTTATCGACTCTGGGACTACAACTGTTGAGATGTTCGAGCATCTCAAACAGAAGGAGATCACGATCATCACGAGCAACCTAGATTTTATCGTACGCGCATTGGCGTACCCGAATCTCACTATTATTTGCGTCGGAGGAATGCTCGAGCGAAAGACTAGCTCATTTGTGTCTTTGAACGAGCCGTCGATCCTCCTCTCTTACAACATCCAAAAAGCGTTTATGGCGTCCACAGGTATTAGTTTAGAGATTGGCGTAACCAACGCCTCTGCACTTGAGACCGAAATTAAACGCACGGCTGTAGATCGCAGCATGAGAACTTTCTTGCTTGTTGATCATACAAAGTTTGACCGCTATGGACTCATGACGTACTGCCAACTTTCTGACGTGGACGTCCTCGTGACGGATCAAGTGCCCGATCCAAAATATCTCGACTACGCTCGTATCCATGAAATTGAGATTCTCACCCCCGCACCAGAACCATCCAAATTGAGGTAAACTGTCGCCCCACAACCTCTTCTCTCTCAACGCGCGACACAGTGTTCGCGCGCTTTTTTTGCAATCGCGTGCGTAATATCTTTTTTTGTATGTCCCAACTTCGACACTTCATAGTCACACAAAGCCCACGAACCCATGTCCGACGCAGGTTCGTGGATCACGTCCGCCATGCCCGGTTAGCCACAAGAGGCGGATGAAAATTAGCGGGTGTCTATTTTCTCATCAAAATTGTCCTCTTCGGCGAATGGAGCGGTGAGCACTTAGGCCGTTGCTGCACAAGCCTGAGCTGATTCTCTCCAGGTCTGTTGCGCCTTCTTCCATGCCTCATACTCGTCCATGTTGAGATATTTCCGCCCTGTCGTCCATTCTTCGTCGATTTCCATCAGTAAAGCCCCCAGCAGACGGATCGCCGATTCCTGATTGGGGAAGATGCGAATGACGCGCTCGCGGCGCCGAATTTCTTCGTTGAGCCGTTCGGCACCGTTGGTGGTGCGTAAGCGCCGCCGATATCGCTCAGGTAGGACCAAAACAGCGGTTACATCATCAAACCCATTCTCCAACACCTGCACCGCCTTCGGTGCCTTCTCTGCGTAGGCCTCGACAAACGCATCTTTGAGCAACCGTGCAGTCTTCAGGTCAGGCGCATCCAGGACCGCGCGAACCTGTTGGTAGACCTCCTCCTGCAACGCCTTGGGTGTGGCGTCCAAGAGATTGCGCATGAAGTGGGTCTGGCACCGTTGCCACGTGCAGCCCTGAAATTCGGTCTGAAGTGCCTTGACGAGTCCGCTGTGACTGTCGGACACGACGATGTCGACGCCGCTCAAACCGC